>NZ_JBJGXU010000010.1:0-146238 GCF_045447305.1 Pseudomonas sp. D47
GTACTCGCCTACCTGAAGCGGGTCATGAAAACTCTCGGCACCCGCTGTTTAATGAAGGCGCTGTCGGCCTGAAGAGGTCTTTATTTTGGCCACCCAGCACGGTAGAAGTGACGCTGGGGCTCCCAGGCCCTAGTGATGACCCGCAGGACTTTTTGCGAGCAATTACTCAGCTAACAGCCTTCTGCGCTACGCGCCGACAGTGCATCAGCGCGCTTTTACACACGCTGGGCCAAAAGTGGACATTACTGACTATTCATAGTCTTGGAATTTCAAAAAACATGTTCTAACTTTATGCGTGCTAATTACTCAATATTTCTAAACATGCTGCAGTGGATGTTAAATCATAACTTTCCCACCTCATTAGCACTGCGCATGAAATCAACAAACGCACGCAGCTTGCCTGGCATGTGTTTACGATGGGGGTAGTAAAGATGAAACGCATCGTCCATGCCGCTGTGCGGCTTCAATATCTGGCTAAGCGTACCGTTTTCTAACGCTTGCTTCGCGAAGTCCTCGAAAACGAAACCAATGCCTTGGCCTTGTATTGCCGCATCAAGGACGGATCTCATTTCGTCAAAAATAAAACGCCCTTGAACATCGATTTGAACCATTTGCCCGCCATCTTCGAACTTCCATTCAAAGAATTTTCCGCCAACTGAATACCGCTGGCGAATGCAGTTGTGCTTCAGCAGTTGCTCCAGCGTCTGAGGCTCAACCCGCGTGCTGAAGTAATCCGGCGCCGCCACCACAATTCTTTTTTGTGCCGCTCCCAACGGTACCGCGACCATGTCGTTTTGCACTCTTTTCCCCATGCGCATGCCGATATCGAAACCGGCATTAACGATATCGCCAAGGTGGTTATCCAGTGATACCTCGACATTAATCAGCGGGAATTTTTCCATGAAGGCGGTTAGATGCGGTTCGATCAAGATGCGGTATGCAACGTACGAAGAGTTGAGGCGCACTGTGCCAGAGGGTTGATCCGTCGCGAGCAAGACTTGTGACAAGGAGTCTCTGATCAAAGCAAGCGCAGGTGCTAATGCTGCGTTCAATGACGCGCCGGCCTCGGTCAGGCTGACACTGCGTGTTGTTCGATTGAATAGCCGTACATTGAGTTGCGCTTCCACACTTTTGATCGTGCGTGATACCGCAGTTGGCGTGACACCGATTTCTGCGGCGGCGCGAGCGAAGTTCAAATGTCTGGCGGCAGCCTCGAAGGTTAAAAGACCGGGAAAATGCACCGGCGGTAAAGGAAGTGAACCCTCTATGCCCTCAGCGCGCGTCGGGCGCTGCATTATGACTTTTTTGCTCATACTGTATCCACGCCTATGACTATTTACGTCACTATCATTGACCTCCATAGTTGATACAGCAAGGAGTTTCATCCGGCAGAACAGTTATCACGAGGAATCACAATGGCACTCAACAGCCCATCAACGGATCTTTTCACGCCAATGACTTTAGGTGCCTTATCTCTGGCTAACCGCATTGTCATGGCCCCGTTAACGCGCAGCCGCATGGGGCCAGAAGGCGTACCCAACGAAATGCACGCTCGCTACTACGCACAACGTGCCAGCGCCGGTCTGATCATTAGTGAAGCGACCAATATTTCTGCGCAAGCGCGGGGGTATGCATTGACGCCAGGCATCTGGACTGAAGAGCACGTAGCAGGCTGGAAACTGGTAACAGATGCAGTGCATGCCGCTGGCGGACTTATTGTTTGCCAACTGTGGCATGTGGGGCGCTTCTCGCATGTGGACCTGCAGCCCGATGGCACGGCACCGGTAGCGCCCTCGGCGATTAAAGCCGAAGGCCAGACCTTCACTGAAAAGGGAATGATGGACGTCTCCATGCCGCGAGCGCTGGAAACATCCGAGATCCCAGGCATTATCGAGCAGTACCGACACGCCGCCGCATGCGCAAAACGCGCCGGCTTTGATGGTGTTGAAGTGCACTCTGCCAATAGCTATTTGCTCGATCAGTTCCTGCGCGACTCTACCAATCAGCGAACCGACCAATATGGTGGTTCGATTGAGAATCGCGCACGACTCACGTTGGAAGTAACCGCCGCAGTCGTCGAGATCTGGGGTCATGCCCGCGTTGGCATTCGCCTCTCTCCCGTGACGCCAGATGCCGGCAACACGCCCTTGGACAGCCAGGTAATGCAAACCTATGGCTATCTGATTGAGCAACTGAATCGCTTCCAGCTCGCCTATATGCATTTTGTCGAGGGCGCTACCGCTACGTCACGCACTGTTCCCGAAAACGTAGATCTCGATGCGTTACGTGCACGGTTCAAAGGCCCCTACATCGGCAACAACAATTACGACATCGAACTGGCCGTTACCCGCCGTGCTGAAGACAAGGTCGATGCAGTGGCTTTTGGTCGCCCGTTTATTGCTAATCCGGATTTGGTGCGTCGATTAAAAGAAGGTGCAGAACTCGCTGTTGCGCCACGCGAAACCTATTACGGTAACGGCGCAAAGGGTTACACCGACTGGCCTACGCTTGCTGGATAAGCCAACTGGGCAACACTTCAAAAGTGAGACCTTGGGCCCCAGCGGTGGACGCCGCTGCGAAGGGTCGCAGGGGTTGATCTGAATGCCAGCCAAACGTGGCCGTTTTTTAACATGACTCGAATTAACAACCAGGAATACAAACATGAACAAACCTACTTATGTGCCGGAATATCAAGCCATCGTCGAGGTACTGAACAAATACAACGAAGGCTGCAAGCAGGCCAAAAGCAGCATCATGAAGCCAGCTTTCAGTGAGCAAGCAACGATGTTTAGCGTCGATGGCGACGGTAAGCTGACCGGCGGCCCGATTCAGACATTGTTCGATGGCATTGACAGCACGTTCCGCCCGTCTCCTGAAGCTCAAGGTGTAATCGTCAACATCGACATCGTAGGCACCGCTGCCAGCGCGCGCATCGACACCAATGACGTATCGGGCTTTTGCTTTACAGATTTCTTCAACCTGCTGAAAGTCGATGGCAAGTGGACGGTCGTCAGCAAGATCTTCCACACCCACGTCGCGCCTTGAATATCTACCTTCCTTGAGCACGCGGCAGATGAGGCTTTGAACCCTATCTGTCGTGTTTTTCTTTGCAGCCGAGCGGCGCTGCAACTGTGCGTCCGGCACACCGCCTGAAATCCGCTGACTTCGATCGCCTGACCCCAGGCGTAACAACGTAATAAAACAGGCCGCTATTTAATGACGCACACACTCAGGCGATAAAAAGGAAACATCATGAAACCTCTCACCTCCGCTTTCGGCCTTTCCGTCGTGGCCCTGTCGCTTGGTAGCGCCTCTGCGGCCGAACGGCCCGGCGTCGAACACAACGTAGCAAAATTCTTGCAGTCCCTTGAGGGCGGCCAGACGCTCGACAGCATGTCGCCGACCGATGCCCGCGCCGCGCTGGCGGGTGCCCAGGCCGCCTCCAACGTGGCCTTGCCGGCAGCTGAGGTCAGCGAGAAGACAATTCGTGTCAATGACAGCGACCTGAAACTGACCATCGTGCGCCCGGCCGGCAGCCAACAGAAGACCCTGCCCGCGTTCATGTACTTCCACGGCGGCGGCTGGGTGCTGGGCGACTTCCCAACACACGAACGGCTGGTGCGTGACCTGGTGGCGGGCTCTGGCGCAGTGGCGGTGTTCGTTAACTACAGCCTGTCGCCTGAGGCGGGATACGGCGTTGCCATCGAGCAAGCCTATGCCGCAACCAAATGGGTGGCCGAGCATGGCCAGGCGATCAACGTCGACGGCAAGCGCCTGGCCGTAGCGGGTAACAGCGCAGGTGGCAACCTGGCCGCAGCTGTTGCCCTGATGGCGAACGAAAAAGGCTCACCTGCACTGCGTTCGCAGCTATTGCTGTGCCCGGTAACGGATGCAAACTTCGATACGCCGTCGTACAAGGAGTTTGCCAACGGCTACTTCCTGACCAAAGACCTCATGGTGTGGTTCTGGGACAACTACACAACCGACGCCGAGGCACGCAAGCAGATTTACGCATCGCCGCTGCAGGCGACGCCCGAGCAGTTGAAAGGCTTGCCGCCGACGTTGATCCAGACTGCTGAATTCGATGTCCTGCGCGATGAAGCCGAAGCTTACGGCCGCAAGCTCGACGCTGCGGGTGTGCAGGTGAAGTCGGTGCGCTACAACGGCATGACTCACGATTTTGGGCTATCGAACGCGTTCAACCATCTGCCGGCAGTGCAAAGCGCGATCGCGCAAGCATCGCAAGAACTCAAAACGAACCTAAGCCAGTCACTGCAAAACCAATGAACCCGCAGGTCACGGCAACGCTGCGGCATTCATGACAAAAAGCACGCCACTCATTTCATCGCGAAGCAACAGCGGCACAGAGTGTCTGGCGATGTCGCTGCGTTTTTTTTGCAGCTGAACATTAATCAACATATGCAACGCTTAGTTAGGAGCAACTAAATGAAAACAACTGTTCTCAAGGCGTTATTTTTCATGGCAATGGTTACGGGCCTAAGCGCGACGGCTCAAGCAGAAGAACTACCGCGCGATCACCACGCTATCAGTAGTAAAGCCATGAGCAACCCTACCTATGTACAAGAATACCAAGCCATCACCGAAGTGCTAAGCAAGTACATCGAGGGCTGCAAGCAAGCCAAGAGCAGCATCATGAAGCCCGCATTCAGCAAGAATGCAACGATGTACAGCGTCGGCGCCGATGGGCAACTGGTAGACGGCTCGATTCAAAGCCTCTTCGATGGGATCGACAAGGATTTCCGACCCTCTCCTAACGCACAGGCCGCTATCACCAGCATCAATATCGTCGGTACCGCGGCGAGTGCTCGCATCGACGCCAACGACATGTCAGGTATTTCCTTCACAGACTTTTTTCATCTGCTGAAGGTCAATGGCAAGTGGACTGTGGTTAGCAAGATTTACTACACACATCCAAATCATTAAATCCTGTTTTCTCCAAACAATCCCAACTGCTGACACAGCACAACGAACTGGCGACAGACGCCGCGGATGGCCTTGCTGTTGTCTTTTCGGAAGTTGGCGATGGTCTTGAAATCGGGTATCAAACGCCCGGTCAGCCACATCAACTCGACGTTGCGTTGGGCTTCTCGTTCCAGGCGCCGGCTCGACTGAATGCGGTTCAGATAGCCGTAGCTATAGATCTTCAGCAGAATAGCGGGATGGTAAGCTGGCCTGCCAGTATCTACCGGTATGGCGCCTTCAAAACCCAGTTTGACCAGGTCAAGTTCATCGACAAAAACGTCGACTACGCGCACCGGATTGGTATCCGTGACGTAATCGTCGAGGCTCTCTGGAAGGAAGGTGCTTTGGCCTCGATGCTCTCCTTGGATAAAGCGCTTCATGGGCGATCCTTGCGATGAAATCCTCAAAAATCATAGCAAGGGTTCGCGAAAGCGTTTTTACACACTCTGGGCCGTAAGCTGCCAGTCGCGAACGACTGCTAATCTGCGGCCTGTAACGTGGGTAGCAAAAGGAAGATTTACATCGCCAAGGACATTCAACATATCAAGCATCGCCCGCCCCGCCCTGCCCTTCAACAGCCCCTGCTGGAAGGGGTTCTTATGCTGACGGTATTTATTTCCCGATGATTTTTACTAAGGTTTTGCGAGCCCTCAATGACTGACTACCGTGGATTGATCTTTGACGACACTCGAGAGGGCGCATCCGACCCTGCCATCTCGCAACTGGAGGCCCAACTCGGTGCCCGCCTGCCGGACGATTACCGGCAGTTTCTCAAGGTCTGCAACGGCGGCACCGTGGATTACGATGTGCTCGCCACTATGAGCAATGGCGAAGAGGAGTTGCTGAGTTTTTCGCTGTATGGGCTGCAGCCCGGCGAAACGTATGAATCCAACCCTTTTGAACTGGAGCAACTGCGCAAGCAACCTGGTTTCCCGGCTACGGGGTTGCTGCCAATCGGCCGCGATGGCGGTGCGAGCATCTTGCTGCTTGACCTGCGCGACGGTCGCCAGGACGTAGGCGCGATGGTCGCGGGGTTACCCGCATGGACGGGGCGCCGCCAGCAAGGCGATGAATACGTGGTGTTGGCGGATACCTTCAATGCCTATCTGGACGCGCTGCACCTGTCGCAGGAACGGATCGCGGAACATATCAATCACTTCGTCATCAGCGCGGATACGATTGAGGCGACATTGGCGTGGCTGGATCAAGGCAGCCCGGGTTGGCGCGAGCGGTATCGGGACGTCTGGAATGCACGGGTTGTGGACAGGCCGATTTGATACCGGCCGTGCGGGCGAAGCGAGCGATTTGAACCCCCTATTAATGGGCTGCGCATTGACCTTCTTGAAGGAAATCCTTTAGCGCGGCCTGATAAATAGTTAAGGGTTGATTGTCGGTGTTGAGCATCGCAAATGGAATCATAGTGATATGTGAAAATGTCGTCGAGCTGATTGAATAGGTTTTTTGCCTGCAAACGCCCTGATTGTTAATAAGCGTGAAGTCAAACTTAAACAGTTTGGGTCGTGTACACCAACTGGGAATCAGGCCGAGACTTAGTCCGGTCAAGTACTCTTGCCCACACGCACCGCCGGATGAAAACTCCGAGATTTTTATTTGCAGTGCAGGGAGCTTCGCTGCTACCACGCTCGTGCTGTTGTCTTTTGCCGTTGGGATAATTGCTTGCGTCACTTCGTAAGCGCCCTTTCCAAAGCGACTGTTTTTCCAGGGGGTATCCACTTCATAAGTGAAGCTGGAGATCATTTCCTTTTTTGCGGATTCAACATGCTCGCTGATAATCGGCTTGGACGCGTATGACGTACAGCCAGAACAGACAATGACACTGCTGAAGACAGCCAAACCAAAAGCACTTACACGACGCATCTTGAGTTTTCCCTAACTATTAATTAACCGACATCGCTGTGGCCTAGCTTCCATCGACACCCCTACGTTTTCAATCAGCCGAAAAGGCGAGCCTGCAAACACGACACCGGTACGCAAGAAAATGGCAGCGATTGATGCACACTAACCGTGCACTCGGTGCGTGTCCACGGCCTGCTATTGACCCAGGCCCTGACAAACCACACGCTTAAAGTCTGAATGGATACCCAAGGAGGAACCGATGTCAGAACACACTTTTGAAAGCTTGCGGGAAACAGCCATGGCGGCGTTGATGATCAAGCAGGAGCAGCTCCATCGCGATTATGGGCTCGGCGACATGGCTCGCTGGTGGCTGGATCAGGAAACCGCGACTGTCCAATTCTTCGATGAAGGCAACCGGTTGGCCGTCGAAGCGCAGATCATCAACATCGGCTCCTTTGCATCCAGAAACTCCAGCTGGATGTGGGCCTGGAGCAACCCCACGGTGCCCACTGCGCTTCGTGAAAAAGCCTTGCCGCTCAAGCAACTGCAAACACTCCCGGGGGCCGAATGCTTTGGCGCGGAAGAGGCGATCCCCCTCGACGATGAGGCCATGGCCTGGGAACTGGCCGCTTTCGCGGTTCACAACCTGAACGCACTGGGTTGCTATCGCGCGCCTACGCCACCTGATGGGCCAACTATTTTTCTGGCCATCACTGAGCTGAAGCTCATCAGCCACTGATCAGGTTTGGGGGATAGCAGCCACCGTGGGTGGCTGCTTCCGGCCAGAATAGGTCAAACATATCGCTGTTTAATTTACATGCGAGAACCCGAGACTGAATTTGTCAGCCGAAGACCTACTAAGGTTTACGCGATGGTGTCGCTAAGGGTGTGTTTGCGAAGAGTTGCGCGGATGCGTCAATCTGTGGACGTTCGATCTACCAAGCTTCGTGGTTGCCTTGGTCAGCACAGTAGCTGTAACTTCGATCTTCAGTTAGCGAGGATTTCTCATTGAACGACTCTGACCATCTGAAAGAACTGTGCGCCCGCTTCAACTCTGGAGAAGATCTGAGTTTTACGTTTTTCTGGGGGCACCAGCGCAGCAAAAATGTCGTCACCGCGTCGTGCTTCAGCCAATGGTTCGAGGCCGGGTTTATTGTCGAAGGGCAACATTACCCGACAGCCGAACACTTCATGATGGCCGAGAAGGCCGCCTTGTTCGACGATCAGGAAATTCGTGCGCAGGTGCTCCACGCCCCTACGCCTAATGCCGCCAAAGCACTTGGCCGCAACGTGCGCGGATTCAATGATAAGGTTTGGCTGCAACACCGATACGACATCGTCGTTCGAGCGAACCAGGCCAAGTTCTCTCAGAATCCGCAGTTGAACGAATACCTTCTACAAACCGGTTCGCGCGTTATTGTCGAAGCCAGCCCGATTGATAGCATCTGGGGTATAGGGCTCGCACAGGACAACGCAGATGCGAACAATCCGAATCTGTGGAAAGGCTTGAATCTGCTGGGGTTTGCGCTGATGCAGGTGCGGGACGGGACTGGTATGCCAGCCCCAAGGTAGTGTTCTGACCTTACTCACGAAAAACGCAAAAGCCTTGGCGAACGCCTGGGCTTATTTTATGCGGCTTTATTAAGACAGCGCGTCAGTCAACAAAGGCTGAGTCGCCCGAGTTTTCGTCGATACCTTCGAGCGGCTGCTTTTGGCCTGTTTCGGCTTTTCGCGAGAGACAGAAAACGACCCAGAGGTGCCTGTCAGCACAGGCAGACATCGGCCAATTGCTGCCTCTCGCCATCGTCCATTCTGGTTGGCAGTGTATCCTGCTCGTCAGGCCGTGCTTATGTGCGTTCAGCAATCCGGACAGTCAAAGTTTCAAGGTGGAAAAAATGCTCTCACATCGGACGGTAGCCTTCCTTGACGAGCAGGCGGACTCATCGCACCTCGTTTATCCTGAAGGAGGTTTGTTGTTCAGCTACCAATATGCGTACAAGCGAGCGCATTGCTGCCTGAACGGGGACATGCGGAATGCTTTGTATAACGTTGGTCTGAATAAGTATTCCGAAATAACTGAACAGGCAGCGAACGACTTGGCTCGTTTTTTTCAGCGTGCTCTTGGAGTTTACACTAAGGACACACCGACAGACTGCACTGTCCTAGCCGCCTGTAATTTGATCGATTATTTGAAGGAAGACCTACAGCACGACTTGGTTGAGTTTGTTATGGAGGACGGTGACTACGACATGACAGCTACATTCGAGATGGCAAGCAGATCACGAAATGACTATTCAAGGCTGGAGTTGTTCTGGTCTGTCGATTGACCGCATTTGGTCGTCGACCGCCGTTCATGAAAGACAGCCTTCGGCCAAGATCCGCCAGTCGACGTCCCTTAAATAAGCGCTAAGCAAGGTAAATTTCGCGATGAAAAGCTGGATAGCTAATACGAAAATTAATGCACTGTTAGGGGCTAGCTCTCAAAAATTTGATGGCGTGAAGGTTAGGCGGATCCTTATAGAATACTGCGACAGGTATCAAAAGATTTATCCTTTTGAAATTCTGGAAGAGCCACTTGAATTTCTGAAAAACAATGTAGATTCAGATAGTAAATATAGGGAGATGCGAGCGCTGCTTAGGGTTGCCGCTGAAGAATACTGCATTAGTTTAAACGAGATAGCCGATGCCCTTCTTGACCTGATAGACATTCGTGCCCTTACTACGGACCAAGCAAAAAAAATTATCAACCACGTTTTCGAAGCTTTTTCCTGCAATGAAAGCCCCGAAGATTTCATCCCAAGAGAGGATGCCTATTTGTGCAAAAATCTATTTGCGATTACCTCCAGCTAGCAAATGGTTGAAACCTCTAGCCTTGCTCACAATGACGGGCCCGATTGGCGTGACTAGATACTCGCCTCGGGACATTTTTGGGGCTTTGATGACTGGCCGCTTTTGGCTGTTTACTACCTGTGCTGATCGGCAGCTTTGGGTCGAAAGCAGCTTTTCATGATCGGCAGCTATTGGCCGACAGACGTCTATCATGACAGGCAGAAACCGCTAGTTAGGAGCCATTTGGTGTGGCGTGTAAGAATTTACCGCCTTTAGCTTCAACTGCCGAGCGAACTGCCGCAGCATCTGATGTCGAGCCGATAAATGCAAGTTGCAACTTAGGGAGCATGCTTGATGTGTTACTTAAGGCTGCAATAGCTGAGTTGGCTGCAAAAGAACTATTGGTTCCTGAGATGGCGACACGAACATCAGCTTTGCTTGCAGGGGCAATTATTTGGTGGATGTTTGAAACAATTGGAGATTCTAAACCTGCACTTCCGATAAGCGCGGATGCCATAGCTCCGGAAATGCCGTTATTCGCTGCGGGAACCCAAACTAAATTGAATTTTTGTTGCTCAAATAAAATTGCCGCAGATTGTGCAGCTTGCTGTGGCGATTGACTCCCAATTGTAGCGCATCCTACTAATACAAATAACAAAATTGTGAATACCGCGAAAAGTTTCATAATTGCTCCTGAATATTTATTAGGCGACGGTTCTGTCGCGAAATTGCTGAGTGTATGTTGTATGACTTTCCATCGCTACACATAACCTGTTGTTCATCATAAAAGGTGATTTTGTAAGCGCGACAATACAGCGTAAGAGCGCGACAGGCTGGGCGCATCATTACTGATGCATTAGTAGACTGCCCACCGTCTGCTTTGGGCCCGACCTACACGTCGCACCAAGCCTTATCTGTCGCCTTACTCCTGAGTTATGCGACGACTCATTCGGGCCTGATGGCAAAGGCATTTCGATGTCGCGTTGGTGCGGATTCGCTGGGCCGTTTGCTTTCCTTCGTGAGGGGCAGGAATCGGCCAGAAGCGGGCTAGACATCCTGTTAATCGTGGTCTACCCCCCAATACCTACGGCCTGCTAGTAGTAAGGTCTGTTGCCGTTTCACTCGCTGTTGTTGCAGGACTCGGACCATTACCTGCGTCCTGCGCCTAACCGGGGGCCATTTCTCGCAGCAACGCGGCTCGCGATGAAACGGCAACAGCCCCTAGAGCTGAAAGCGCGAAATGTTCTCTCGCAATGTCACGCTGGTGCGTGCCAGCCCTTCGCTTTCCTGCTGAGCGCTGCGGAAGGCTGCAGCGGATTGCTCGGCGCTTTCGCTGACGGTCACGATGCCCCGGCTGATCTGCTCGGCAACGGTACTCTGCTGCTCGGCGGCAGCGGCGATTTGGTGGTTCATGCCGTTGATCCGCTCGATCATGGTGACGATCGTGCTTACCGCGTCACCGGCCTCGGAAACGCCGGACACCGACTGCGCACTGGAGCGCTTGCAGCGTTGCATATGCTGCGAGGTCTCGTCGGCAATTTTCTGCAGACTGGCGATCAGTCCCTCAATCTCTGAGGTGGCCTTCTGGGTACGCTTTGCCAGGCTGCGCACCTCGTCGGCTACCACCGCGAAGCCGCGTCCGGCCTCGCCAGCACGGGCAGCTTCGATGGCTGCATTGAGGGCCAGCAGGTTGGTCTGGTCGGCCACCGACTTGATCACTTCAAGTACGCCGCCGATATTGCCGGTTTCATCCTTCAACCGGACCATGGCCATGTTGGACTGTTCGATTGTCTCGGCCAGCTCGCCGATCATGTTGACGGCATCTTTGGCCTTCTGCTGGCTGTGCAGGGCCGCGCTATCGGCCTCGCTGGCGGCACTGGCGGCGGATTCGGCATTGCGCGCGACATCCTGCACGGTGGCGGCCATTTGGTGAACGGCGGTGACGATCTGCTCGACCTCGCACTGTGCCATGGCCACGCTTTCGGCGTTTCTCAGGCTCGATTGGCTAAGCTCCTGGCTGGAATCGGCCACGGTCTGTGAGGACAGGTTTATGCCCTTGGTCATGTCCCGCAGGTTCTCCTGCATGCTCAGCAGGGCGGCCATGATGCTGGCTTGTGGTGGCTCAATCGTGCGCTCGCTAACGCGCAGATCGCCCTGGGCAACCCGTTGGGCGAGCTGGTTGAGCTCACTCGGTTCGGCACCCAGCGCGCGCAGCAGGTTGCGGCTGATGAGGTAGCCCAGTACCGCTGCTAGTAAGACGGCTAGCGCAGTAATGGCGAGCAGCAGGTTGCGTTGTGATAGATAGTGCGCGTCATTTTCGCTGACCTGCAGGTCTGCCTTCTGGTTGGTGTAGCGCAGGTATTCGCCAATTGCCTGGGTCAGCTCGGCCAGTAATGGTGTGCACTGCTCGCTAACCATGCGCAGGGCCTCGTCGTTTTCACCCTTGAACAGGTGTTCGGCAATGGTGTGCGCTACCGGTTCGTAGCGGCTCTCGACCTGCTCGATGGTTGAGAACAGTTCACGTGATTTGGGCGACACATCATCATGGCTATCAATTGCCTGGCGTAGCGCGGCGAGGCTGCTGGCCACCATTTGTTCGTTGACGGCAATCGCACCCCGCTGCTGTCCTCTCGCGGTGACATTGCTGTTCAAGGCGATGTTACGCAGGGCAATCGCGCGCTGGGCGGCGGCGTCGTTTAGTGTGTTGGCCAGGCGGGTGCGTGCATCAATGCCATTAACGTAGCGAGAAAAGTCCTTATTGCTGTTAGCCAGGGCGTACAGCGAGATAGCGGCGATCAGCAACATAAACGCGAGCAGGCTGGCATAGCCGGCATAGAGAGTGGTGCGTGTAGAGAGCCGGGGAGTGTGCGATGGCATGGTGTACCTGCGTAATGGGAGGAACAATTTAGGGACACCTGCAAGGGTATGTATTCGCCCTTGGTCCGCATCCTGCGCAGGTATTCTTTGTTCGACAGCAACGAGTAGCGACGTTATGTCCTGGCTAGCCGAAACTTGTACAAGCATTTATTCTTGTACAAGTCTTGTACAACTATATTGATGCGATGTCTTTATGACATCACTCAATCCCGATGAACGGTCAGTAACCTCCGATTTCTGGCAAGCGCCAGAAATAGAGGCCTGGCTATCGGGCTGACGACTGTTTGGCGGCGATACAGCCCAAGGCCATCTTGGGGCCGATAGAATCCTGCGAACGCTGTAAAAATGCGTAGCGCTATTTCTGTACAGGTATTTTGTAGGGGGGTGAGCTAGGGCGCGCTAATTGTGAGCATGCGCTGCGCTAGTGGCAGTTGCCGTTTCATCGCGAGCCGCGTTGCTGCGAGAAATGGCTCCCGGTTATGGGGGGCGAGCTCATTCTCGGATCTCCATGCGAGATGGCGGCGCAGGTTTGCCCAACGTTCGGCGAGGGGGTTATGCAAATGGCGAGCGACGGCGTTGACTGCCCCACTTGCGGGACATTCATGCCGGCTGGCCGAGCATGAGAGGGACTAGCGGACTGATCGACATGAACGTCTGATTGGTCGATTTTGCCAGCTTATCAGCCGCCGATAGGATTTTAGGTAATGATGCGCCACCAAATTCAAGGAAGATAACAACAATGAAAACCGCTTCCCGCGCCCTGTTCCTGCTCTGCCTTTCCACGCCCGCCTTCGCCGCCGAAAGCCTGGTCGGGTTCAAAACCGCCACGCTGCCCGATGCCCAGAACCACCGCCCTCTGGAGCTGGTCGTCTGGTACCCCGCCACCACCACTGCCAAACCCGAGCTGATCGCCGACAACACGGTGTTCATCGGCGCCCTCGGCGTGCCCGATGCTGCGCCAGCTGCCGGTGAGCATCCGCTGGTGGTGCTGTCCCACGGCCACGGCGGCAATTGGGGTAAACAGGTGTGGCTGGCCAGCGCATTGGCGCACAAGGGTTACATCGTGGCGGCGGTCAACCACCCTGGCACCACCACCAAAGACCGCAGCCCGCACGCTGCCGCACAGTTATGGCAACGCCCGGCCGACCTGAGCCGCGCTATCGACGCGGTACTGGCTCAGCCGAAGCAGTTTGGCGCGGTCGCGAACCACCAGATTGCTGCCGTGGGCCACTCCCTGGGTGGCTGGACCGTGATGGAAATCGCCGGGGCGCGTTTCGACCCTGACCTGTTCAGCAAGGACTGCGCCAAACACCCGAAGTTGGGCGGCTGCATTGGCTACCAGAAGATGAACCCCGCCGGCACGCCAGCTGGCAAGGCCCAACTGGCCGCTGACTTGCGCGATAAGCGCGTCACCGCAGTTGTGTCACTGGACCTGGGCCTGTCGCGCGGCTTCACTAGCGCCAGCCTGGGCGTACTGCCAGTGCCGGCGCTGGTGATCGCGGGGGGTGTGCCAACGGAGGATATGTCACCGGAATTGGAGTCCGCCGACATGGTCAAGCGGCTGCCAAAAGCTTCGACGCAGTACGTGGAGATAGGCGACGCCACGCACTTCAGCTTTATGTCGATCTGCAAGCCGGGAAGTATGGCGTTGATTGAAGAGAGCTCGCCCGGCGATGGCATGATTTGCCGGGATGGTGAAGGGGCTCGGCCACGGGCGGTGATTCAGCAGCAGGTGGTGGAGCTGATTACTGGGTTTCTGGGGCGGACAGCACCTAAGTAAAAGAAAGGGCTACTCAAGACAAAACGTATCGTATACGACGCAGAAATAGCTTAAAACTTAAAAATGCACTGTATAGGATGCAAAATGATATGGACGACTTAGGTCTCCTGATCAAAAACCTACGCAAGGCGGCTGGCCTTTCACAAAGCCAGCTCGCGCAACGGCACGGTATGAGTCGCTCTACCATCTCAGGAATCGAGAACAACACCATTCCTGAAGTGGGCATTCGCAAGGTGGCTGCGATTCTCGAGGGTTTAGGTTACGAGCTGACCGCGATCCCTAAGCGTCGACGTAAAACGCTCGACGAACTGAAAGTAGGAAGCGTCCATGATTAGGCAAAGTGACCGGCTCTATATTGGCGCTGGTGGCGTGGCAGCTGGAACACTCGGGCGCAACGAAGAAAAACCGCGCGATTCGGTGTTCTCGTACAACGAGACCGTAGCCGAAAAGGACGCGGTCTCTTTGACAATGCCCGTGCGCTTGGAGAGCTACAACTGGGCGTATGGAATCCATCCCCTGTTTGAGATGCACATTCCCGAGGGGCACCTCAAGGCCGAGCTTGTGCGGCGTTTCAGCAAATCAGTGCGTGGCTTTGACGACTTCGCCTTACTGGGTATCGTCGGTCCACACCAGTTGGGTCGTATCAGCGTTACCTATGTTGCCGGTAACAAATCGCTGCCCGAGATCAAGCTCTCTGAACTCTTGGTCTTTGACGGAGCAAAGGATCTGTTCGACGACCTGATGAAAACTTACGCCGCCTACTCCGGTGTTTCAGGGGTTCAACCGAAGGTACTGGTGCGCGACGTTGACGATGCGGATCCCGACGTTGCCCGCCTCCCCCACCGTGGCGCTACGCATCTAGTGAAAGCGTTCAATGATTCAGACTTTGCGCAACTGGCAGCCAATGAGTTTTTTTGTATGCGCGCGGCACTTCACACAGGCCTTGAAGTGCCTGAATGCCAGCTTAGTCAGCACGGTAAATTTTTGGTGGTGAAACGGTTCGACATCAGTGATACCGCCTACCTCGGGTTCGAAGACATGTGCGTGCTATCGGGATGGGGAACGAGTAAGAAGTACGACGGTAGCTATCAGGGCTGCGCGAAACTGATCAAGGCTTATGTCTCCCCTTCGCGGGTGACCAAGGCGTTAGAGGACTTCTTCATGATGGTGGCACTGTCTGCAGGCATCCAAAATGGTGACGGACACCTTAAGAATTTCGGCCTGCTGTATGAGAATTGTGCCGAAGACGCAGATGTTTGGCTCGCACCAGCTTACGACCTAGTGACGACTACTGTGTACCAGGTCAACGACATTATGGGTCTGTTGCTCGGCGGCTCGAAGGCTTGGCCAAAACGCAAGATGCTGGTGCAGTTCGGGCGCAGCGCGTGCAATTTAACCGAAGCCCGCTGCACTGAGTTGCTCCACCGAGTGCACAGTGGCATGAACCGCGCGATGGTGGAGCTTTCGGATTATGGAAGTACCCATCCGGCGTTTGAGGCAGTGGGAGAAAAAATGCTCGCTGCTTGGGCCGCTGGACTGGCGAGGAGTATTGAGCCGGAGTGATTTGCCTGCCACATCGTCAGAACACCACCGAACGCTGACAAACCGACGTCGCCACAACCTTCCCACGTTTAAGCACCATCAACCGCGCCGGCAAGTCGAGAATCACATCACCCACCGAGCGCGTATCCAGCAACACCAAATCAGCAGCCTTACCCGGCGCCAACCCATAATCCTGCAGCCCCAGCGCTTTCGCCGGACTCGTGGTGAGCATCGACAACACCGTGGCCTGGTCATCCGCCCCGCCCAGGTGGCAGGCAGGAATTGCCAGTTGCGCAATGTTGAGCAAATCGCCGGTGCCAAACGGGGTAAACGCGTTGCGGATGTTGTTGGTGGCCAGGCACACATTCACGCCGCCATCGCGCAGTGCTCGCACCGGCGTCAGGGTGCGGCGCACGTTATGGTCGTCGCCGCGCGCACCGAGGTGCAAGTCGGTGGCGGGCAGGCACATGACGCTGATTCCGGCCTCGCGAATCAGGGCAATAATCTCGCGCTGTTTGTGCGGCGGCACGGCGCCCAGGCTGGTCAGGTGGCCGACACACACGCGCCCTTGATAGCCTTCCTCGAGGGTCTTGCGCGCGAGGTATTCAATGCTCATGTGGTCGGCGTTGTCGGCGAAGTCCTGATGGAAGTCGATGTCCTTGCCGTAGCGCTTGGCCAGGTTAAATACGTAGTCGATGTGTTCATGCGCTGAGTTATCGTTGTAGGGAATGCCGCCCACTACATCGGCGCCTTTTTCCATGGCCTCGACCATCATTGCCTGCATGCCCGGCAGTTTCAGGATCCCTTCCTGTGGGAAGGCGACCACCTGGATGTCGATGACGTCGCGCAACCTGTCGCGCAGTTCCAGCACCACATCAAAGCCGGTGAAGCCTTGCACCGGGTCAAACTCGGCATGAGCGCGTACGTGGGTGGTGCCGGACTGCACCAGTGCACGCAGTACTTGGGTGGAACGCTCAAGAATGTCTTCACGGGTCAGTGTGGGTTTGAGTTCGGCGGTGACCGCTATCGCCTCCTTTAATGTGCCGGAACGATTGGCCTTGCGGTGCATAACATTGGCTTTTTCCAGGTGCAGGTGCCCTTCGACAAACCCCGGGATCAGCACGTTGCCGTGGCCTTGAATTTCCTGCTGGGCGTGCGCTGAAATGTGCGGCGCAATCTCGATGATTTTGCCGCTGTGCACCGCCACATCCATCAGTGGTTGTGCGTCGTCGATGCGTACGTTACGAAAGATTAAATCCATGACGATGGCCCTCAATGTTGCTGCCCTCAGGCACAGCGGGCGCAACGGTAGAAAACAACAATGGGTGGCTCAACCGTTGGAGCAGCCGTTACCCATCACGTGGTACTCAAGAATGTGCCGCTGGCCCTTGGAGTCTTCGTAGGTCATACGCACGGGCACCACGGCGCAGACGTCCGCAACGTCGCTGGTGGAAATGACGTGGGCGATGTCCAGGTGCTGGGCATAGCTGTATTGCTCGACCGGCAGTGGCTCGTCGGCCATCGCCGCAGCGGAAAACACGCCGAATATCAGTACAAGTAACCCTTTCATGTTCAGATGACCTCTTCCAAATCTGCAGGAAAGTGGAACCCGGCAGCTGTGCAGCGCCGGGCCCATTAGTAGCGTGATCAGAACGGTTTGGTCGGCAGGTACTTGCCATCCAGGGTGATCACTGCGCGGGAGCCGCCGTCCGGGTCATCGACCTTCTTGATGTCCAGTTTGAAGTTGATGGCGCTGATGATGCCGTCGCCAAATTTCTCGTGAACCAGGGCCTTGAGCGTGGTGCCGTAGACCTGAATCATTTCGTAGAAACGGTAGATGGTCGGGTCGGTCGGGATACCGTTGCCGATGCTGCCGCGCACCGGAATGCTTTGCAGCAGGAGCACGGCATCAGCGTCGAGGCCCAGGGTGTCGGCAACCACTTGGGCGGCGTTGGCCGGCAGTGGGTGCTGGCCAAGCAAGGCGGCGGTGACGAAAGCTTCGTGCAGGCCGGTGCCTTCGGCGATCTGGGCGAACGACAGGTCTTTGCGGGCCTTGGCCAGGAGGATGACGTCGGCCAGGGCAAGGCGAGTGTTTTGGCTGATTTGTGACTGGATCATGGTGGTATCTCCGTGGGTAAAAATAAGGGTTAGTGCGAAACAGCGCGTACAGTTGGGTTGTCGGCCAGCGGCACGAACTTGCCGGTGCGGCCATCGAAGGCCTGGATGCAGCCGCTTTCGATGTCGTAAACCCAGCCATGCAGCGTTACGCGCTTTTCTTCGAGTGCAAGGCGCACTGAGGGGTGCGTTTGGATATTGGCCAACTGAGCGATGACGTTTTCGCGCACCATCGAGGCGACCTTGGCGGGCTGGTCAACATGCTTGCGGGCCTCATTAACTACCCGGCCAGAATCGGCGTAGCGCAACCAGCCGGCCACGGCGGGCATGTGGTCCAGGCATTTGCAGGTGGCGATGGCAGTCATGGCGCCGCAGTCGGAATGCCCGCAGATCACGATGTCACTGACTTGCAAAGCGGCGACGGCGTATTCCACCGAGGCCGACACGCCGCCCGGCTCAGGGCCGTAGGACGGCACGATGTTGCCGGCGTTGCGAATGACGAACAGGTCGCCCGGCTCGCGCTGCGTGACCAGCTCTGGCACCAGCCGGCTGTCGGAGCAAGAAATGAACAGCGCCCGTGGGCTCTGCTGGTTGGCCAGGTCTTTAAACAGGCCGGCACGCTCGGGGAAGGCGCTGCGTTGAAATTTCAGGAAACCGTCGATGATGTCTTGCATGGGTGACTCCATTGGTTCGCGATGCGATGAAGCAAAGGTTACGGAGCTGGTGCAATAAGGTAAAAGTCTCATATATGATCAATAGCATTAGATAATCTTATGGGTTCAACCATGCTGGCACGACATATCCAATACTTCCTTGCGGTCGCGGAACATCAGGGCTTCACCAAGGCGGCGACGGCCCTGCATGTCTCGCAGCCGGCGCTGTCGCAGCAAGTGCGGCAGCTGGAAGAGAGCCTCGGCGCACAGTTGTTTGATCGCTCAGGACGCAAGACGCGCCTGACCGATGCCGGGGAGGTTTACCTACGCTATGCGCTGCGGGCGGCGCAGGAACTGCAGGAAGGCAAGCGTGCGATCCATGACGTGGGCGATTTGAGCCGGGGAACGCTGCGGATTGCAGTGACGCCGACCTTCACCACTTATCTGGTTGGGCCGCTGGTGGAAGCCTTTCACCAGCGCTACCCGAACATCACGCTGAACGTGCGTGAGGTCGCCCAGGAGCAGATGGAGAACCAACTGCTGGCCGACGAACTGGACGTGGGTATTGCGTTTGATGAGGTGCATGCGCAAGACATCGAGACCTTTCCCCTGCTGGTCGAAACCCTTGCGCTGGTAGTCGGTCAACAGCACCCACTGGCGGGGGAGCGGGCCATTGGGCTGGAGGCGCTGAATGGCGAATCATTGATTTTACTGAGCAAGGAATTCGCCACCCGCGAGCAAATCGACCGCTACTGCAACCAACACGGCATCCGCCCGCGCGTGGTGATGGAGGCCAATGTGATCAGTGCGTTGATTGAGGTGGTGCGCAGGACCACGCTGTCGACCTTACTTCCTGCCGCCATTGCGCGGGCGCATCCAGAGTTGGTGGCCGTTGAGTTGGGGCCGCAGCGGTTAGAGCGCACTGCGGTGTTGATGCAGCGCAAAGGGGTTTATCAGTCTGCGGCTGCACGGGCGTTTATGGACGTAGCGAAGCACGTGGCGGGAGCCTAGGAATATTTATCCCAGAGCTTGTTTCGAAATCGTTTGCCTGGGTCCAATTGCGCCTTGAGTGCGAACAGGCGCCGGGCGTTCGGGTAGGCGCGTGAGAATTGCTCCGGCGTCGCATGCAGCTGGTACGGCAGATAGTAGGTTCCGCCTAGCGACAGCGCGGCGTCGATAAGCTCACGTGTCCACACGCCGACTTCCTCGCGGTCTGCCACGCCAACGCGTTGCCAGTAATAGAGTACGAACGAAAACACCTCTTCACGCGCCCAAGACAGACACGATTGCGTATCACTCGGCGCGTGCCGGATGGAGATATTGACGGCATTCACGGCGTGCGCCCGCAGGATGCCAGCCATCAACGGTACGAACGCCTGGAGTTGGGCAACGGGAACAAAATACTCCTGCAACGCATAGGTGCTGGTGCGGGTTGCGATAGGCCCCAGTGAGGCGACGTCCGCACTGGCCTCATAATTGCGCCGTACCACCGGATGGCTGAGATAGCGCAGGGGATCGACCACGTCCTTGCGGATCAATGGGCCGCCGGGAAGCTTTGCCACACTCCACATCACGGCCTCATCAAACTTGTACGATTGCCCCGGCGCGACTAACCGGTCTGCGACTGTCGGCGCTTTGTCGGTGGCGCACCAGGTGACGCAAGTGGCCCGGTCAAAGAAAGGCGGCGCCAAATCGGCGTTGTGCAAAATAGCCTGGGCGTTACCACGGACGTGGTCATTGAAAAACGTCGGGTAATCGGCAATTGGCAGTCGGCGCACCTGACGCTCCATGGCGACGTTGGGTACAAGGTCCAATTCGACTTCGGTGATCACGCCCAACGCGCCGTAGCCACCGATCGCGGCGTAGAACACGTCGGCGCTGGTGCTGCGGGAAGCTTCGATTACCGAGCCGTCCGCCAGCACCAGTTGCAGGCAACGTACCGAATTGATCAGCGGGCCGGCGCCGACATAACGCCCATGCGCATTGACAGACAACGACCCGCCGACGGTGAAGTTGGCATAGCTCTGCATTATTTTTACCGAGAGATCATGCGGGTCGATGACCGACTGTAAATCGCGCCAGCGCATGCCTGCTTGCACCCGTATCACCTTGTTCCCAGGCGAGAACCGGACCACCCGATTGAACCTTCGCATATCGAGGTGCAGGCAGCCCTCGGTGGCAATCTGTCCGCCCATGCTGTAGCGCCCACCGCCCATACTGACGGGCCCTGCCCCTTCGGCAAGCGCCTGGCGAATCTCCTGCGTCGTACGCGGGGTGAGCACACCGTTAACCCATATCGGGTTAAGCAGCGTCACATCGTTAATCAGCTCACCTGAAGATGTGGCCGCTATCGCCCAGGGTGATAGCGCACTGGCTGCGATACCGACCATGCCGGCGTGAAGCAGCTCGCGCCGTGTGCACTTCACCGGGCCCACCGCTTCGCCTCAGGTTGCGCCGCTGCGTGAGCATGCCCGGGTGCGTCAACAATGACGTGCACCTGCGAACTGCGCAGCACGCTCGCCGGCGTCACGGTACGCCGCTGCCACGGAATGCGGCCCAGGTACCAGAAACGCCAGAAGACCAGCCTCGGGTCGGGATTTTGTTGCAGCAACGTCGCGAACGTCTCCACCTCTCCCACCTGAATGTCGGTCGCTTCATAAATAACGTCACGAACGAAGCGCGAACAGAACTGGCGTCGCGAGCTGATGTTGAAGCCGGTGTCGTAGAACGTGCCCATGCGCCGAAGCGCTGCGCTGACCAGCGCACTGCGATGCTGGTTGCTGAGCGCCGCGGTCAGCCGCGCAACGGCATAACGGCCGTGCTCGGAGCGTTGCAGGAAGCGTGTCAGTGGCGTGGTTCGCGCGAAGGGAAACGTACTTTCCGCAATCAATGGATCGTCGCCACGGTTGTCGACGACGATGCCCACGTGGTTAGTCCATGAGTTCGTGGCGCTGGCGACTTCCAGGAACGGTCGGGCGGTTACGCGGATGAAAACCAGGTCTCCAATCTGCAAATTACCCACGGGCGTGCTGGCCGGTGTGATCACTCCATTGTCTACGGGCATGCTGACCTCCTTTTTGTGATGGGCCAGTATGCGAGGAGGATGCATATTTCACACCTTTACCCTAAATATTTTCTTACACTGCTACCCCCAGTATCGAATTCCAATACTTATGACTCAAATTAGCCGGCTCATCACCACAATCAAGCAGCGCCTCAAGTCAGCGGGAATGACCTATCGCGACGTTGCGCTGGCGCTTGACCTATCAGAGCCCAGCGTAAAACGCCTGCTGGCCAGTGGGCGTCTGACGGTGGAGCGCCTCGCCCAGTTCAGTGATTTGCTGGGTTTGACGATGGCGGAATTACTTCAGGAGGCGGAGTTATCGGCACCGCGCCTGCAGATGCTGGAGCGGGATCAGGAAGCGCAACTGGTATCAGACCAAACGTTGTTGCTGGTGGCCGTGTGTGCGCTGAATCACTGGTCGCTGGAAGACATGCTGTCGGCCTATTGCCTGTCGAAAGCCGAGTGCATCAAGCACCTGCTGGTGTTAGAGCGGATGGGCCTGGCGGACCTGAAACCGGGTAACCGGATCAGGCTGCGCGTAGCACGAGACTTTGATTGGTTGCCGAACGGCCCTATCCGCCAATTTTTTCTGCGCCAGGGTCTACCCGATTTTATGGGCAGCCAGTTCGAGGCGCCCGACGAGACCCTGGATTTTGCGCATGGCATGTTGACGCAGCCTGCTTACGCTCAGTTGCAAGTCGAAATGCACAGACTGCGCAGCAAGCTGGCAGCGCTTCACAACGAATCGCTGGCCGCCCCGTTGTCAGAGAAACGCGGAACGGCGCTCTTGCTGGCACTGCGCGTCTGGGAACCACTGGCCTTCAGGAAACTAAAGCGCAGCTAGTCCGCAAGCCCTACCTCGCCTGATTTTATGCATACGTAAAAACCCTGCTCAAGCGCATCGGTGGCCCTTCCGAGGGCGCGGGCCTGATGCTGGAACTGGTTCGCCAACATGGGCTGGCGGTGTTTCACCGGTTGGACGAGGTGCCGGCGGCTCAGTAGGGAATGGGGTTGCCTCGTTGGGTTTGGGTATTACCGCGCCTTGAGTAATACTCGGCCGGCCCCAACCCCTAGGTGTTCCCCGTGTAATCAGGTCGAGTGGCGCGAGTGGTCATGGATAAAACGAAACACAGCGATTTCGCCTATCAGGCGGTGTACCGCTACCTGGTCGAGTTGATCGACGCCGGCCCTACGCAGGGCGAGCGCAAACTGCCGTCCCTGCGCCAGCTGGCCACGCGCCTGGGCGTGTCGGTGTCGACCACCAAGTACGCCTACGCGCTGCTCGAAGATGAAGGGCGGATCTACGCCAAACCCAAGTTCGGCTACTTCACCCGGTCGCTGCCCGCGCCGTTGTTGACGCAAGGCTCGCCCAGCCTGCTCGACCAAGTGTTCGCCCATGCCCGCCAGCCGGGAATGCTGGCGTTGAGCAGCGATGCACCGGCGATGCTGCTGTCGCTGGAAAACCCGCTGCTGATGCTCGAACGTGAGCTGACGCGCCAACACCCGCGCGCCCTCACGCCGCTGTACCTGCCGTTCGGCGAGCCCGAGTTGCGCGCCGCACTGGCCGAGCGCTACACCCAATCGGCCGACAATTACTGGCAAGCCGACCATGTGTTTATCGGCTCGGACCTGCACAGTGTGCTGGATGCCGCGCTCAACGCCCTGGACCTGGCCGGTACGGTGGCCTTGGTGGAGTCGCCGTGTTCGTGGGCGATTTTGCGTCAGTTGCAGGCGGCGAAGGTCCGCGTGATCGAGTTGCGCCTTGATACGCACGGGCGTTTCGACCTGGCTGCGCTGGAAGGCTTGCTGACGCAGGAGCCGATTCGATTCGCGGTGCTGTCCTCGACGGTGAATATTCCGCAGGGCGGTGTGGTGCCGGCGCAGGACAAGCAGCAGATTTGCCGCTGGCTGGCGCAGCAAGATATCTGGCTATTTGAAAACGACACCTATGGCGAGTTGTATTTTGAGCCGCAGCCGGCGCGCTATCGCGACTTTGCCGACCCGCAAAAACTGCTGGTGTTCTCGACCTTCGATAAAGTCATCGGTTCCGAAGCGCCGTATGGGTATGTGCTGTGTCGCGGGCAGGGGCCGCAGTTGCAGCGCGTGTTCCTGGAGCGGGGCTTTCGCCTCTCACCGATCCGCCAGAAGGCGATCGCCAAACTGTTCACCTCCAAGCGTATCGACCCCCATTTGAAGACGCTGCGGGCTTTGTTGCTGGAGCGGATGACAGGCATGAAAGCCCTGCTGGACGAGGCTCAATGGCCGGCGCTCGTGCCCCGAGGCGGCGCGAGTTTCTGGCTTAAGGCTCCGCACTCAGCCAACCTGCGCCAGGTGTTCGAGCGCTTGCTCGCCCAGCGCATCGTCATCGCCCCCGGCGAGCTGTTCAGCCAACAAGGCGCGTGGCCGCAGCACCTGCGCCTGAGCTTCACCCTCGACTGGAGCAAAGATATCGCCCAGGCCGTGCAGCAACTGGCCCAGGCGGTGCGTCAAAGCCCGTAGCAATGCCGCGCTTCGGGGAAACGGCCGTGGCGCACGTCGTCGGCAAAGCGCTCGCAGGCATCGCGAATCACCGCGCCAACATCGGCGTACTGTTTAACGAAGCGCGGCAGGTGCTCACCGCCCAGGCCCAACACGTCTTCGGTGACCAGCACCTGGCCGTCGCACGCCGGCGAAGCACCGATGCCGATAGTGGGCATGTTCGAGTCCAAGGTGATCTGCCGGGCCACGCCTTCGGCCACCCCTTCCAGCAACAGACTGAAAGCGCCCGCTTGCAGATTGGCGCGGGCATCAGCGGCAATCACCGCCCCCGTTTCAGCCGTGAGGCCCTGGGCCTTGAACCCGCCCATCACATTGACGAACTGCGGCATCAACCCCACATGAGCCATCACTGGAATGCCGCGCGCTACCAGAAACTCAACGGTGCCCGCTAACGCCTGGTTGGCCTCCAGCTTGACGGCATCGCAACCGGTACGCGCCAACACCTGGGCGCAGTTGCGAAACGCTTGCTCATGGGATTCCTGATAACTGCCGAACGGCATGTCGGCGATGACGCAGGCCAGGCGCGTGCTGTCGACCACCGCGCGGGTGTGGCCGATGATTTCTTCGAGCTGCATGCTCAAGGTCGAGGGGCGGCCATAGCCGACCATGGCCGTGGAGTCACCGACCAGAATGAAGTCGACCAACGGGTCGATCAGCTTGGCGATGGCGCTGGAATACGCGGTCAGGGCGACGATTTTCTGTTGGCCCTTCATCGCGACCAATTGCGGGACAGTGATGCGTTTAGTGCGGGTGTGGATGCTCATCGAGGGTCTTCCGTTTGCGCTGAATACCCGGCCCGATTATTGGCAGAACGCACGGCGATTCAATGCACAGATCGGCGCTAAAAAGCGACCCAGGTTTTTAAACTGGTATCATCCAAACCTTCACCGATCAGGCAAAAAGAAATGAACCGCCAGAAAAAACTCAAGCAGCTCTTCAAGGCCAAAGCGAAAAAAGCCAGTGCCAAATTGGCGCCGAAAAGCAAAGACATCTACATCAGCAAAGCCGACCGCGCCAAACTCGAAGCTGAGGCCGATCAAGCCTCAACCAGCGCTGCTGACACGTCCAGCTGAAGGCGTCCCCGCTTCATATTTGCCCCAGATACGCCGCAGATGCCGCGCCGAACCAAAGCCGGCGCGCTCGGCAACGGTTTCAATGTCCAGGGTCGATTCAACCAGTAATTCACGCGCCACGGTCAACCGCAGTTGGTGCAGGTAATCCAGCGGGCTGATGCCGACGTGCTCGTGAAATAACCGCGCCAGGTGGCGGCTGCTGGTGTAGGCCAGGCCGGCCATGCGTGTGACGGTCCACGGCTCACACGGGGATGCGGCGATGGCGTCCTGCACCCGATGCACGGCGGGATGCAGGTGGTTGCGCCCGGCCAGCCATGGCGACAACTGCGGGTCGGCGCCGCTGCGGCGCATGTACACCACCATGTCCCGCGCCACCGCGCAGGCCAGCCGTGGCCCGGCCAGTTCGGCGACCAAATGCAGCATCAAGTCGATGCCCGCTGTAACGCCAGCGCTGCAACTGATATTGCCATCGGTGACGTACAGGCGGTTTTCCAATACCCGGGCCTTTGGCGCCATGGTTTGCAAAATAGGGCACAGCGCGTGGTGAGTGGTGCACTGGCGCCCGTCGAGCAACCCTGCACGGGCGGCGCTCAAGGCACCGGCACACACGCACACCAGCCGTTCGCCGGAGGGCGCGAACACGGTTTGCAGCCACTGGGTCAGTTTATTGCTGGCCGACTCGAACACCTGCTGACGTGCCCGGGTGACCTTCGAGGTGGAGCCCACCAACACCACCAACGTGCCGGGCGCCAGGCTTGGCGGCAATGGCGCCAACCCGCTCAGGGGCAAGCCGATAGAGGTTTGCAGCGACTCCACCGGGCTGACGTACTGCAAGTCGAAGTCGATGGCCGCCGGGTCTTCGGCTTGAGCCGCCAGGCGCAGCACTTCGGCGGGGCCGGCCAGGTCGAGCATCAGCACGTTGGGCAACAGCACGAACAGCACCGGCACGCTCATAGGTTCAACCTTCCAGTGCCTGGGCCACGCTGGCAATGCGCGCGAAACGCCCTTCCAGCACCAACTCCGTACGCTCGCGAATCTCGGCTGCGGTGTAGACCCGGCCACTGCGTGCGTGGGTCATCGGGAAGGTCATGGTCGCCTCGCTGACAAAATCCACATTGAGGCCGCTGTCCGAGGCCTGCCGTGTGGTGGTTTCACAGCACTGTTCGGTGCGAATGCCACTGATGATCACCGTCGTCACGCCCATCTCCGTGAGCCGCGCAGCCAGGGGCGTGCCGGCAAAAGCGCTGTGGTAGCGCTTGTGAATGATCAAGTCGGGGTTGATCGACAATTCGCTCAACGCCCGCACGTTGCCGGAGGCCAGGGAAAAATGCCCTTGGTCCTCGACATGCAAGACTTGTATCACCGGGATGCCGTGTTGAACACACCCATCGATGAGCGCCTGTTGTTTTTCCAGGTAAGCCGGCAGGTCATTTTCGGACCAGTAGGTTGAATGGCGGAACGAATGCTGGGCATCGATAACGATAAGGGCTTTGCGGTTCATGAGGGAGCCTTCTGGCTGGCTGATCAGTGAATGATGCAAGCCATACTAAGCACTCAGACAGGTGAGCAACAGGCGCATGCCGGACCACTTCAGGACGGATTCGGACATGCGTTTCAGCGTGGCCAGGCACAGGGTGCAATCACTTGGCGAACAGCTGGCTCATGTCCTTGAACGCTTTGAACTCCAGCGCGTTGCCGCACGGGTCAAACAGAAACATCGTGGCTTGCTCGCCGACCTGGCCTTGGAAGCGGATGTAGGGTTCGATCACAAACTGGGTTTCACGTGCCCTGAGCCGATCGGCCAAGGCTTCCCACTGCTCCCATTGCAGGATGATGCCGAAATGCGGGACCGGTACATCGTGACCATCGACGGGGTTTGAGTGCACCGATTCCTGAGTGTCAGTCTTGGGGTGTTGATGGATGACGAGCTGGTGGCCGTAAAAGTCGAAATCGACCCATTGCGCGCTGGAGCGGCCCTCGGAGAGCCCAAACACCTCGCCATAGAAGTGGCGAGCGGCAGCGAGGTCGTAGACGGGAATAGCTAAATGAAAGGGCGAAAGGCTCACGGTGGCTACCTGCAGGTTCTGTTATTCAGAACGCGATTCTTCACCAGAAAGCCCCTGCGATAAAGCGCATATCTTTCGCCCTGAGCCTCAATTTTTTTGATGCTCGCGCCCTACTTCGGCGCCCCCAGCACTTCTATGACGCACGCCCTGAATAACGCGAAGAGCGGCAGTTGGCGCTGGGTGTACTTGGTCAGCAGCACGATTTCACGATAGAACGTGAGCGTGTCCAATCGCAAAACCCGCACGTCGCTGCCGTGTTCCAACCACAAGCCGGCCATCGGTACCAGGGACACGCCGAGGCCGCTTTGGACCATCTTGACGATGGCGTCCAGCTCGTCGAGTTCCAGTGCCTGTTGCGTCTGGATCTTGTGTTCCTTGAGAAACTGCGTGACCTGGCGCCCGCCGAATGAACCGCGGTCGTAACGTACAAAGGGCTGCTCACGCAGGATCTGCAACGGGTCATCGCCCGGTACGTCTTTGGCGGTGATCAGTACAAAAGGCTCGCGGGCGATGACCTCGATATTCAGGTCCTTGGGCAGGTTGAACGGCGGGTGGATCATGATCGCCAGGTCCAGCTCGCCGGCATCGACCTGGCTGAGCAGGTTCAGCGAAACCCCCGGCACCAGGTTGACCTCGATGAACGGCGCGCGGCGCTTAAGCGCCACCAGCGCCTGGGGCAGAAGGCCGGTTTGCACACTGCCGATGGCGCCGATGCGCAACGAACCGTGGAAGTCGTTGGCGCTGTCGGGGGTACCCATGCGCGAGAAGATATCGAGGATTTCCTCCGCCAGCGGCACCGCGCGCTGCCCCGCTGAGTTGAGGGTGGCGGAGCGGCCGGTACGGTCGAACAGCTTTACCCCGAGCGCGTCTTCAAGGTGTTTGATTTGTGCGCTCACGGCCGATTGCGTCAGCCCCACCTGCTGGCCGGCGGCGGCAAAGGTGCCGCGCCGCGCCGCGCTCACGAAGGTTCTCAACTCTCTGATCATGCCGGTTACCTCACTGGTTCACTCAGCAGCCGTTCAACGCCACCTGCGGGCGCTCGCCCGCAAAGAACAACGGACGCAGCCGCACGCCCACGCTGTTACCGATAAACGCCGCCACCAACCACACCCAGCCATGCAGGCTGCCCGAGGCGATGCCACTGAAGTACGCGCCGATATTGCAACCGTACGCCAAGCGCGAGCCGTAGCCCAGCAACAAGCCACCGATCACCGCCGCCACCAGTGAACGCGCCGGGATGTTCAGGCTCGGCGCAAAACGCCCGGCCAGGCCTGCCGCCAACAGCGCACCGAGGACGATGCCGATGTCCATGACGCTGGTGATGTCTTCCCACACCGGCGCGGCCAGGGCCTTGGCATTGCCCGGCATTTGCCAGAACGCCCAGTTGGCCACATCCACACCCAGACCGCTGGCGACTTTGGCGCCCCACAGCGCGAACGCCGAGGTGATGCCCCACGGCCGCCCGGCCAGTGCCAGGGTCGCGTAGTTGAGCAGCGCCAGGCCAATCGCGCCCCACACCAACGGCCAGGGCCCGCGCAAGAAACGGCGCCAGCCTGTGTGTTCGCTGGTGACGCGCGCTTCAAGCTGGCCATGACGACCCTTCTCGAGGCGCACGCTGACCGCTGCGATGATCGCGAACACGGCCAAGCTCAAGAGCAATGCCGGCACTACGCCGAAGCTTTTGACGATGGAAACCGCTGGGAACGACGGCAATGCGAACCACCATTCGACATGGTGGGTCGCAATCAACGAGCCGCAGATAAAGAAGAATAACGTCACCAACATGCGCGCATTGCCGCCACCCACGGTGAACAAAGTGCCCGAGGCGCAACCGCCGCCCAACTGCATGCCGATGCCGAAAATAAACGCACCAAACACCACCGATACCCCGGCCGGCGCCACCAGCCCGACCACCGGCTGGCCAAGCAATGTACCCGCCCCTAGCGCTGGGAAAAACAGCACGACCGCCACCGCCAGCATCACCATCTGTGCGCGCAAACCAGCGCCGCGCCGATCATTGATGAATACACGCCAGGCCGACGTGAAGCCGAAGGCGGCGTGGTACAGGGTCAAGCCCAGCGCCGCGCCGACCACCAGCAACAGCACCTGGCGCGAGCCGACGCTGTTCTGCAGGAACACGGCGCCCACCACCAGGATGATAAACGCCAGCAGTGGCGCGATGGGCTTGCGCGCGCGGGGCAGGGAAAGGGAGGTGCTCATGGGGAGTCTCGGTGTGTTTGAATGGGGTAGGTATGATGGCATGGAATCCGGACGCAAAGGCCAACGGGTCGAGTGTGGGAGTCTTGCGTGTTTTCTGAATGAATAGAACGAGTTCACATGGGCAATACACCGAAACTGGAAATCGAGCGTACCGCTTACGACGACTTTCTAAACCGTTGGAACCAGGGAGCGTTCGAGCAACAGCGGCTTGGCCAAGCGTTCTACAACCATTTCCAACTGCACAAACTCAACGATCAGGCGTCCATTTGCGCACTCCATGGCAGCGATGGAGAGAAAGCGAAGGCCGCGATTTTGCGGCTGTTTGAAATCAAGTGATCTTTTAGCGAACCGGCCATCATCGAGTGGCCCGACAACCGGAGGAACTAACGCCCTCATGAGTGTCCTCGGCACGTTCCGTTCCCTGCGCAGCCCCAACTACCGCATCTGGGCCGCCGGTGCGCTGGTGTCCAACGTCGGCACCTGGATGCAACGCACCGCCCAGGATTGGCTGGTGCTCACCCAACTCACTCCGCACAACGCCGCCGCCGTGGGGATCGTCATGGCACTGCAGTTCGGGCCGCAGTTGTTGTTGCTGCCGTGGACCGGGTTTGCCGCCGACCACTACGACCAGCGCAAGCTGCTGATCGCCACCCAGGCGGTCATGGGCCTGCTGGCGCTGACGCTGGGGGTATTCACCATCACAGGCTTCGTGCAGCTCTGGCACGTGTACGTGTTTGCGTTTTTATCCGGCTGTGCCTCGGCATTCGATGCGCCGGTGCGGCAGATTTTCGTGGCCGAACTGGTGGGCGAGAAAGATTTGTCCAACGCCATCGCGCTCAACTCCACCTCGTTCAACATGGCGCGCATGATCGGCCCGGCCGTGGCGGGCGTGACCATCGCCTCAGTCGGCACCGGCTGGGCGTTCCTGCTTAATGGCTCGAGCTTTTTTGCGGTGCTGGCGTCGCTGTTTTTCCTGCGCGTGTCCAGCCAACACATCAAGGTGCGCGCACTGCGGACCAAAGGCAGCCTCACCGAGGGCATGCGCTATGTGTGGGCGCGGCCGGACCTGAAGGCGATCTTGCTGATGCTGTTTCTAATCGGCACCTTCGGCATGAACTTCCCGATTTTCATCTCGACCATGGCCGTCACCGAATTCCATGCCGATGCGCGTGGCTACGGCCTGCTGACCTCGACCCTGGCCATCGGCACCATCGCCGGCGCGCTGATTGCCGCCGGCAGTGAGCGACCGCAGTTCAAGTCACTGCTGACCGGCGCGGCGGTGTTTGGCTTTGGTTGCATACTCGCAGCGTCGGCACCGAACTACTGGATGTTCGCGATTGCGCTGGTGATCATCGGCGTGGGTGCCATGACCTTCAGCAACACCACCAACAGCCTGATGCAACTCACCACCGAGCCCGCCATGCGCGGACGCGTGATCGCTCTGCGCGTCGCCGTCGCCCTCGGTGGCACGCCGATTGGTGCGCCCATCGTCGGCTGGGTGGCCGACCACCTCGGCCCGCGCTGGGCGCTGGTGGTCGGCGCGGTGTCGGGCATCCTGGCAGTTGGCGTGGCGCTCTACACCCTGAAGCGTGAGCTGGACCGGCCCAAATAGCGCCTGCACACGCCACCTTGTATAGGGGGGTGGGGTATGCAATGATGCGCCCCATCATAGGTAGGGGGGGTATATCGTGGGCCATATTGCCGCAAACAAAGACAGCCTGATCAAGCGCGTCAAACGCATCGCCGGGCAGCTACAGGCGGTTGAAAAAGCCTTGGAGTCGGACCTCGACTGCGCCAAAACCCTGCACCTGGTGGCCGCCACACGCGGCGCCATCAATGGTTTGATGGAAGAAATCATCGAAGACCACGCCAGAGCCCATGTGGCCGACCCCGCCCTCAGCGAGGAAGCCCGCGCCCGTGGCGTCGAAGAGCTGCTGGAAGCCATTCGGCGGTATTCCAAATGAACGCCGCCCATAGCGCTCACACCCACGAACATGTGTTCCTCGGCTCGGCCCACGACGAAAACGCCAAACGCACCCTGTGGGTCGTGATGTTGACGGTGGTGATGATGGTCGCGGAAATTGCCGCCGGGGCCTTGACCGGTTCCATGGCGTTGCTGGCGGACGGCTTTCACATGGCCACCCACGCGGGCGCGTTGGGCATTGCCGCTGCGGCCTACGCCTACGCCAAACGCAATGCGAGCAACTCACGCTACAGCTTCGGCACCGGCAAAGTCGGCGACCTGGGCGGGTTCGCCTCGGCGCTTATCCTGGCGCTGGTGTCGCTGGGTATCGGTGTCGAGTCGGTGATGCGCTTGCTGCAGCCTACCGAAGTACAGTTCGGTACCGCCACGCTGATTGCGGTGGTGGGGTTGGCGGTGAACATCGCCAGCGCGCTGTTGCTGGGCCACGGTCACAGCCATGGGCACGATCATGATCACGACCATCATGGCCACGACAACAACATGCGCTCAGCCTACGTGCATGTGCTCGCCGATGCGCTGACCTCCGTGCTCGCCATCGCCGCGTTACTGGCTGGGCGTTATCTGGGCTGGGTGTGGCTGGACCCGGCGATGGGCATCGTCGGCGCCGTGGTGATTGCGCGATGGTCCTGGAGCTTGATGCGCACCACCGCCGGCGTGTTACTGGACCAAACCGATGAACACGTCGCCGCCGAGATCCGCGAACTCGTCGAACAACCTGGCGATGCGACGATTACCGATCTGCACGTGTGGCGCGTGGGCCCGGACGCACATGCCGCCATCGTCAGCGTCGTTGGCCGCTCGACCATAGACGCCGAGAGCATTCGCGAGCGCCTCAAACCGGTCCATGAAGTGAGCCACCTCACCGTTGAATTTCGTGCGGCCTAGCTGCGCGCCCTTGCTCAAACCCAGGTGAGACCTTGGCTAAAGATATCGAAAACCCGTGCATCTCCACCTGCCAACTCAGCGGCGATCTATGCGTCAGTTGCGGGCGGAGCAAGGACGACATTCGCAAATGGAAACGCATGAAGCGTCCGGAAAAGATGGCCGCCGTGCAGCGCGCGACGTTGCGGTTAAAAGCGTTGAAAAAGACCCAATAGGGCTGGCGCTGCCGCCAGCCTTCGGGGCTCACATCAGGTGCGCCCCATCGAGCCGGTAACCGGCAAATCACCCAGCAGCTTAAGCCCGGTACTCTTCACAAAGCTGTCGTAGTCCATCGGCTTCTGGATGCGCGTTTCAGCGTTGGGCAGCACATAGGCCCAGGCGCGTTTCGACGAGGCGTCGTAGACCAGCTTGAACAGACGCGTGGGCACCCAGACCTTGTTGTTACCGACGGTGCTGTAACCCGCATCAAACAATGGGCCGGTGAACACAAACACATTGCCGCCGGCACGCACGGCGAACTTGCGCACGTCCGCCTCGACCTTGCTCCAGATCTTGCGGTTGTTGGTGGGGTCTTGCGGCACCATGTTCGACAGCGCGAAGGATTGCGCCATGGCATTCGCGCTCGGGGCGTCGGCAGCCGGGGACTGATGGCCACGGTCCACGGCCGGGTGTTGGCTGCGGTAGTCGCTCAACTCGGCGCGAGCGCCTTTAGGGATGCGCGGGTCCGGGTAGAACTGGTTGGTGCGCTCTTCACCCTTGGCGTTTTTCAGTTGGGCCGCATTCAAGCGTTCGACCACCACCAGTGGTGTCTTGCTGGTCTGCGAGTAAAGCACCGCAAAATTGTCCGAACACAACGCCATGGGTTTCATCGAAGTGGGCACGGTGGCGGTGTTGATTGGCCTGGCGCCAGGGAACAGATCGGCGCAGCTGGCAAACGAGGGTTGCTGTTGTTGGCTGGAATAGAGGCCGAGCGCCGCGCGCTGGCTGATCGAGCTTGAGCGGGAGGTGTGTTCCTGTGCGGGGGGCTTGATAAAGTCCAGCAACCCCCGGGCATCTGCCCCGGTGGAGAGCAGAACGAGAGCTGATAGCCCGAGTGCAATTTTGCGCAGGTGCATGCATGACTTCTTTGAAAGGGAGTAAGGCGTCAGGCTCCGAAAAACGGAGCCAAGTGGATGATATTGCAGGGGTTATTGACCTGACCAAGGCCTATTAGTGCCCGGCCACGAAGGGTTTTTCTGTGCCACGTGCGCCCGACTTGAATCCATGGGCATGAGCGCCCCAGGCAATCGCAAACGCCACGGCGATCAACAGTGCCATCGCCCAAGGAAACGACGCGACGCCCCATGTGTCGAGCAACACGCCGCCGACCACGCCGCTGCCGGCAATCGCGCTGTTCCACGCCACCACGTTCAGCGACAGCGCCACATCCGCACCGTCGCCAGCGGCATCCGCCAGGGCGGTTTGCAGCAGCGTGGCAGCGCCGCCGAAGCTCAGCCCCCACACGGCCACGCCAAGGTAAACCACCCAAGGCACGCTGCCCGCCACACCGAACACCACAGACACCAATGCAAAGCTCGCCAGGCTCACCAGAACGGTTTTGCGCAACATCGCCTCAACCAACCTGGCCGTCAGCCAGATCCCGGCCAACGCCGCGATGCCGAACACCAACAGCACCAGATCCACGCGAGTCGTCAGGCCTGCCGGCAGCAAAAACGGGGCGATGTAGGTGTACAGAATGTTGTGCGCCAGCATCCAGCTGATCACCACCGCCAGCACCGGCCGCACGCCAGGCGTGGTCAGCACTTTGGCCAACGACACACGCTGATGCGCAGCCTGCGGCGCGTAGTCCGGGACTTTCACCAGCACCCACACGATCAACACCAGTGTCAGCGCCGACATGAGGCCGAACGTGGTGCGCCAGCCCACCAGGCCACCCAGCCAAGTACCGAGCGGCACGCCCAGTGACAGCGCAATCGGTGTGCCGACCATCGCCAACGCCAGCGCCCTGCCCTGTTGATGCGGCGCGACCATGCGCCGGGCGTAACCGGCCAGCAGGCTCCAGGCCAGCCCCGCCGCGACCCCGGCGAAGAACCGCGCCACCAGGGTCAAACCGTAATGGGACGACAGCGCCGTGATGGAATTGAACAGCAGAAAACCGACGATGGTCAGCAACAGCACATTGCGCCGACGCCAGCCACGGGTGGCGATGGTCATGGGAATTACCGCCAGCACTGAACCCAGCGCGTAGGCGGTGACCATCTGCCCGGCCATCGACGGCGAAATCGCCAGGCCGTCGCTGATCAACGGCAACAGGCCGGCGGGCAGGGTTTCGGTGACGATGCAGATGAAACCGGTCATGGCCAGGGCGAGCAAGGCGCCGATGGGCAAGCGCTCGGACGACGCGGATAAGCTGAGTGAGGGGGTCATGGGTAACTCCTTGAGGCGACTTAAATACTGATCGATACAAATATTGGAAGCAACATCGACATATTGTCAACGACTTATGTATCGACTAGTATTTATCTCGTTCTGAACAGGAGACTGGACATGGCACAAATGGGCCGCCCGCGTAATTTCGACCGCGACCAGGCCGTGGAACAGGCCCTGCACCTGTTCTGGCAGCACGGTTACGACGCCACCTCACTCGCCCAGCTCAAGGCCGGCCTGGGTGGCGGTATCTCCGCACCGAGTTTTTATGCAGCCTTCGGCTCCAAAGAGGCGCTGTTCGATGAGTGTGTGCAACGCTATTTGGCGACCTACGCCCGGGTCACCGAATGCCTGTGGGACGACACCTTGCTGCCGCGTAAGGCCCTCGAAACCGCGCTGCGCCAATCGGCGCGCATGCAGTGTGACGATGGGCATCCCAAGGGCTGCATGGTGGCGCTGGGCGTGATGAGCGCACCCAGCCCGGAGAACGCGCGGGTGACGCAGGCATTGACGCAATCGCGCGCGCGAACGCGGGCGGGGATTGTGGCGTGTGTTGAGCGAGGCATCCGTGCCGGTCAACTGCCGGACACGCTTCATGCACCGGCAATGGCGACCGTGTTTGACAGCTTCCTGCAGGGCGTTTCGATCCTGGCGCGCGATGATGTGCCCTACACAGTGATCGACGCGGCGATCAGCCAAATTTTGCTGACGTGGGATATCGCCGCGTCTACGGCGCCGCCCATTCGTCACGACACGCCAGTAAAAAATCCACAAACGCCCGCACCCGATGCGGCACATAGCGCCCATGGGGGTACAGCAAGGTAAACGGTCGCGAGCGCCCACCAAAGGGTTTCAGCACTTCCACGAGTGTGCCGTCAGCCAATTCTTGCTCGACGATGAACTTGTAGGTTTGAAACAGCCCCGCCCCGTGCTTGGCCAAGGTCACGCCGCCCAACACATCCTGCGAAATGCTGTACCCCGCCTCCCCCGCGAACGCCTGCTCCTGGCCCTGCACCTGGAACAACCAGGGGATGCGCCGGCCATTGCTCGGCAATTCAAACTGAATGCACTCGTGCAACGCCAACTCCTGCAACGTCTGTGGCGTGCCGGCGCGTTGCAGGTAGGCCGGTGCGGCGACCACCACCAACTCGGCGTCTTCCAGCAGCCGGGCGATCAGCGAGGAGCCCGGTTGGGCGCGCACGCGAATGGCCAGGTCATAGCCTTCGGCAACGAAGTCGATATTGCGGTTGCTGATATGGATGTCCACGCTCACGTGCGGGTACAGCGCGCGGAATTTGGGCAGCAGCGGCAACAGCCGATGATGGGCATACGTGGTCGGGACGCTGATGCGCAACTGGCCGGACGGCACCCGCTGCGCGCCCATGACTTCCTGCTGCGCCTCCACCAGTTGGGTCAGGGCCTGGCGGCATTGCTCGAAGTAGCTACGGCCGCTGTCGGTGAGGCGAATGCTGCGGGTGGTGCGCACGAACAAACGCGACCCCAGGCGCTCTTCCAGACGCGAAATGCTGCGGCTCACCGCGGCCGGGGTCACGCCGGCGACCTGGGCGGCGGCGGTGAAGCTACTGGCCTCGGCGGCGAGGCAGAACAGCTCGATGCTGCCCAGTTGCACATCTTCGAAATGGCGCTTCATGACTGATTACACCGGGTATCGATAAATAGAGAACACGCTCTGTTTATCAATACCTGGCGTACAACTACAGCGCTATCAGCTTGTGGCTTTCAGCCGCGCTGCAATCTTGGCCACGCGCTCCCCATAGAGCAACGCCGTCTTGATATCGCCGGCAGGGATTGCAGACGCGTCAGCATCCGAAGGCGCCTGTACGATCAGGCCCACCGACCCGCCCAGGTTGTTGATATCGTTGCGTGTCGCCGCCAGGGTGCTGGCCGGTAGCAGGCCCAGGCTGACCCAGATGCCACCGTGTTGGGAGGCCAGTGTTTGCAGGCCGATCAAGGTGACTTGTTTGTCGCCGCTGAAGCTGGCGCTGACGGTAAAGCCACCGAACACCTTGTCCTGCCAGCCACGGCTAAACCAGTACTTCGCAGTGGCATCAGAGAATCTCTTGAACTGCCAAGCGCTGGAGCCCATGTAGGTTGGCGTGCCGAAGATAATGCCATCGGCTGCATTCAGGAGTGCCCAGCCTGCTTCGGACACCTCGCCGTTTTCACTCACTTCCACCAACTGCGCCTGCGCCCCTTCCGCCACAGTGTGCGCGACGCGACGGGTATGGCCGTAACCGGAAAAATACACCACTACTGTGCTGGTCATGTGCTGATGCTCGTGAGGTTTGAATGAGTTTATATACTGACCAGTCGGTTTGACTGATGTCAAGCATTAGACTTAAGCTTGTTTCAAATATTTGCAAAACCGGAGACACACCATGGGGCGCCCTTCACGCAAGGAAGAGCTGCTGGCAGCGGGCATCAACGTGCTGCATCGCCACGGTTACGCAGGTTCTTCGGTGGATGCCATCGTCGAACACGCGGGCATGCAGAAGGGCTCGTTCTTCGGGCATTTCGGCTCTAAAGAAGCGTTTGCCAGCGCAGCGCTGCAGGGTTATTTCAAGGGTTGGACGCAGAACGCACAGGCCATCGTTGCCAACCCAGCGTTCACGGCCCTGGAGAAACTGCAAGGCTTGGTCAAGATTTCCACGCCGGCGAGTGCCGATACGTTTCACTATGGCTGCCTGATCGGCAACCTGGCGGCCGAAATGACGTTACGCCATGACGAGGTGCGCGACACCATCGCCCAGCTGTTGCTGGAATGGGCCGTGCCGTTTGCGCACGTGGTGCGCGAAGGCGTGGCGAGTGGTGAGTTCCGCGCAGGGCTGGCGCCGGATTCCACGGCACGCTTCCTGATCAACGCACTGCAAGGCACAGTGCTGCGCGGCAAGGTCGACCGCTCGCAGGAACCCTACGACGACTTCATCGCGCTCACCTCAGCGCTGCTGTTGCGCACTGAATAGGCATCCGCTTGTGGCTATGGCGTTGACGGTGGTTGTGGCGAGTGGGCTTGCCACACAAGCCTACTCTTCACAGAAGATCCTGCACGCTTCAGGTTCGGCTTAAAGCAACAACGTCGAGAAGTCACAGCACGCCTGCGCCATGTCCTGGTTCAAGCCAAACTGGCGACCCACCCGGTGCCGCGCCACATACCGCACGCTCGGCTGTTCCGGTTGCGTCATCAGCGCACGCAACGCGCCCTGGGCCAGCACCGTGCGGCGGTCGAAAATCTCCACGTCTAAGGATTGCGAAGTGGGAGCGGCGTGAGGCGAGACTGCGTTAGAGGCGGACACACAGAACCTTCCCACACGGTTTTAAGCAACAAAAAGCTGCAGGCTCATTGCCACCTATATATAGTAATGCTTCGCATTTATCGGTTTACCAAGGAACGCGCGCCCTCCTCCAGACGGTGCGCGTCATCGTTTAGAAGGATCTCTATGCAAAGCGTTACTCTCTCCCCGACGCGCCTGTTCGGTGCACTGGCGGTGGTCATCTGCGGGCTGTTCAGCGCGCAGGCAAGTGCCGATTACACCGACCGCTCGCTGACTGTCGAAAAAAATAACCAGTCCTACATAGTGAAGGCCGACGGCAGTTTTGTGCTCGACGTCGAGCTGGTCCGGCGCATCAATGAAGAGCGCGCGATCAAGCCTAACGCCGAGCGCTCGGTAAGTTTTAACCGCACGCTGGAAACCGTGGACATCGTGGACGCCTACACGCTGAAAGCCGATGGGCGCAAAGTGCCGGTCGCTGCTGATCAGATCAAGGAGCAGCAGGAGCAAGCCTCCGCCGAAGCGCCGATGTTCCAGGACTCGCGGATCAAAGTGGTGATCTTTCCGGATGTGGCTGTGGGTGACCGCATGGTGTTGCACTACCAGCGCCAGCGCACCAAACCGATGTTCCCTGGGCAATTCGAAGACCTATATGCACCGGACTTCTACGAGAACCAGCAGAGCCACTTGACCTACGACATGCCGGCTGACATGCCCTTGTTCGCTGACGTGAGGGGCTTCAAAGCCACCGAACCGACCATCGCCAACGGGCGCAAAATCTACCGTTGGGACCTGGAGCCCACCGAGAAAAATCGCGTTGAAGTCGGCTCTGTTGCCTACACGGATTACGGTCAGCGTCTGGCGGTGTCGACGTTCACCGACTACAAACAGTTTGCCCAGGCGTACGCTGCCAGGGCGCAGGTCGAGGTAACACCGGCCATTACCCAACTGGCCAAGAAACTCACCGCCAACCTGGACACACCACGCAGCAAAGCGTTGGTATTGAGTGACTGGGTGCGCAAGAACATTCGCTACGTCGCGGTTTACATCGGCAATGGCGGCGTGGTGCCGCACTCGGCGCAGGCCGTGCTGGATAACCGTTATGGCGACTGCAAGGACCATGCGGCCTTGCTTGAAGCACTGCTCAAGGCCGTGGCCATTGAAAGCTCACCCGCACTGATCAACCTGGGCGACGCCTACGTACTGCCAAAGGTGCCGACCTTGGGTTTGCTTAACCATGCGATCACTTACATCCCGGCCCTCGATCTTTATCTGGACTCCACCGCCACCCCCATCGCCGCCGGCTACTTGCCGCTTCCGGAATTGGGCAAAACCGCGTTGTTGACCCAGAGCGGCGAACTGGCGCGTACGCCCACAAGCCAGTTGGGCAAGGTAGACAGCACGCTGCATTTCAAGATCGAGCAGAGCGGCGCGGCGGACTTCACTAACGGCACCACGGTGGAAGGCTGGGGCACGGAACTCACCCGTTTCCTGTTCAAGTCCATGATGCCTGCTGACCGCGATCAACTGACCCAACAGATCCTCAACATGTATGGGCAAACCGGCAGCGGCAAGATCGAAACCGACCCATTGGAAAGCAACGCCGTCACCTTCAAGTCCACGGCCAAGGGGCGCACCGACAACCTGGTCAACCTGCCCGGCCCTACCGGCGTGCCTGCGCTGAGCAGCCTGGCGGGCGGTATCGGCCAGAACGTGTTCAGCTTCCTGTCGGAACAGGACCGTACTCAGAACTTCACCTGTACTTCCGGCACGATCAAAGAAAAGGCACGCTTCGATTTCCCCAAAGAAGTGAACATCCTGGCGGTGCCCAAGGCCGTAGCCCTGAACATCGGCGGTTTCACCTACCAGACCACTTACGTCAAGAAAGGCAATAGCGTACTGATTACTCGCAGCTACGCGTTTAACCACCCTGACGTGGTGTGCAGCCCGCAAGATTTCGTCGCGATGAAGCCGGCGATTGAAGGTATGGTCAACGATCTGAAAAGCCAGATTATTGTGCAGACGCTGTAACCCCGCCTTGCCGATTCTCGCGTGACGGGCGGTTGCACCGCCGCGCGAGGATCACCACCTTCCCCTTTAGAACTTAGCCTGCACTCCCACCCGCAGCGTGCGCCCCGGCGCAGGCATGAAACTCTGCGCCAGCGGATCCAAGTAGTAGCGATCGGTCAGGTTCTGCAGCGACACGTTGAGGCTGGCATCTTCCTGCAACTTGTAGTTAAGGAACAGATCGACCAAGGCCACCTCGCGGTAATTCAATTGCGGCGTGGTGGCGCCGGTCTGCCAGGGTTTATCGGCGGTGACGGTGGGGCCTGAGGTGTAGGTGATGCGTGTGCCGAGCGTAAGGCTCTGGTCGAAAAAGCGCAGGCCTGTGGTCAGATTGCCCGCGAACCGTGGTGGGTTCTGGGTGTTGGTGTAGGAACCCATGAAGCTGCCCGGCGTGCAGTTCGGCGTATTACTGGTTTGCTGATAACGGTTGCTGGTGGCGCGCAGTGTGGCGGCGAAGGCTGAATCGCAGGTTTCGGTCTTCAGGTAGTAGGTGGACGACAGGTCGGCAAAGACGCGCCCGGCATCGTAGCGGGTTTGGAACTCCAGGCCGCTGGTTTTGTAGCTGTCGGTATTGCTGAAGCGCATCAAGCCCCACAGGCCAGGGCTGGGGTCGTAGTAGCGGGTGATGTAGTTTTTGATGGTGTTGTTGAAGTAGGCCAGCTTGATCGCCGCCGAGTCGCCATCGAACAACAACCCCTTGTGCAGCGTGCTGGCGCCGATCTCCCAATTGCTCGAACGCTCGGGCTTCAGGCCTTTACCGGGCATGGTCTGCAACACACCCTGGCTGGTTTCAAACAGCGAAGGCATACGAAAGCCTTGGGTGTAAGAGGCATACACGAAGGTGTCCGGCAGCACCTCGATATTGATGCCCACCGCTGGGGCAAAGGCGCCGCCGCTGTTGCTCGCCTTGGCGGAATAGTCATAACCGGTAACCACTTCCCCGACCTGGGACGGATAGACCGTGGAATCAACCGCGCCAAAGGTGTTGTACCGAACGCCCTCGAAAGGAAAGTTAGTGTTCTGGAAGACAATGCCATTGTTCAGGCGTGGATCGGTGGCGTCGGTGTAATCGCCATTCTGGTCAGGGAACCACATCATGTTGCCGGAATTGTCGCCGTTGTAGACGCGCAGGTAGCGCAGGTCACGTTCCTCACGCCGTGCCGTGGCATTGGCGATGTGGTCTTTGCTGCGATAGTGGGTGTAACGCCCGCCGCCCCATAACGTGAGGCTGTCCACTGGCTTGTATTCCAACTTGCCATTGAAGCTGAACTCCTGCCGCGACCCTTCGCGCAACATACGGTTGGCGTTGATATCGTCCTGGTTGGTGACCACGCCTTTTTGCGGGCGCAGTTCTTCGAGCTGGAACGAGCCGCCCAGGTCCAGCTTCAAGTCGCCGTAGTCGGTCGCCCAGCGCGAGGTATTGGCCAAGCCGCCGCCAATGCGCTGGTCAGCTTGTCGGCTCCAGGCGCGGTCCGAGCGATACGCCTGGGACGCTGGCGCCGCCACCGAGGTGAGCTGGCTGGTTTGCGCATCGGTCAGCCACAAGTCGGCAGTCAGGTCCACCAACGGGTTACCCGAAGGCAAGTAGTTGTAACGCGCCGTGTAGGTGTCGATCTTGGTGTGACCCAGCGGGTACTGATAGATGCCGCCGGTGCCGAAGCGGAAGATATCCGAAGGCATGATCTCGCCGATGCGCCCGTCGTAGCGGCGATAACCCAGGTCGAAGGTATGCCCGTCCGCCGGGCGCAAGGTGGTCTTGAGCAGGAACGATTCGGTGCTCGACGAGGAATTCAGCACTTCTTCGCCGGCGTTGTAGGTGGTGGCCACGCTGGTTTCTTCATCACCCCAGCGGTTGTAAGTACGATAGCGATCCTGCCCCTTCTTGCCGGCAAAATAGTTGCCTTGATCGCGCTTGGCATAGGCCGCCACCACGTCGAAAAACTCATGGGTATAGGCAAACGCGGCACTGCCAGCCTGCGCCTCTGAGCCGAACAGCCCACCGCGGCTCTGATGTGGCTCAGAGTACAGGGCCTCGGTCTTGGAATGCGGGTCACGGGAGGCTGGGGCGACGCCGTTGTTCCACAGGTCGCCTTTGAGGCGCAGGCCGATGCTCTGGCCGTCCTTGATGATGTCGTCGACGGTGAGCGTGCGCATCTTCACCGTGCCGCCGATAGCGCTGGAGGTCAGGCTGGGGCCCTTGTCGATCGTGATGTCGCTGATCATGTCCGGGTCGATGTAACTGCGCTGCTGGGTACCGGCGTAACCGCGATAGACATCCAATGCCTGCTGCGAACCGTCCACCGTGACAGCCACCCGGCTCTGGCCCTGGATGCCACGGATATTCACATCCAGGCCGCCGCCATTACGGCTGTCGCCGACCTGCACACCAGGCTGGCCCTTGAGCACATCGCCCACCGAGACCACACCAAAGCGCTGCATGTCTTCGCCGGAGATATACACCGATGAGCGCGGCGCCCGGTAGACCTCCTCCTCATCGAGATTTTCGCCAATCACCTTTTGCGTCGGCAGGGAAATTGCCTGTTGGTGTGGGCGCAAAACATAGCCACCGTCCGCCTGGCGCTGATAGCCCAGGCCAGTGCCCGACAGCAGCTGAGTCAAACCCGCCTCGGTATTGAAATCGCCCTGCAGGCCCTGACTGGTCTTGCCGGCGGTAAGCAGCGAACTGCCCGCCATGCTGATCCCGGCCTCGGCACCAAAGCGCGAGAGCACTTTGTCCAACGGGCCGGCACTGATGCTAAAGGCGCGCTCGCCGGCCGCAAAAACCAACTCGCCGTAGAGCGGCTGGAGGCTGAGAAACAACAAGCTGAATGTATGGGTACGCAAGACACGAGCGGGGGAAATCATACAAGGCTCCTAAGGGTCGACACCCACCTGTGCCGGTGGGTAATACCTAAAGGCCAAGCCAGATCGAAAAAACTATCGCGTCGCCGAAAAAAAATTTCACGCGGGCACCACGGTCACCCAATAACGCGTTCTTTGTTCGATACGCACCGGCAAGGTATTGGCGACCAACGCCAGCGCTGCATCGGTATCGTCCAGCTGGAAACTGCCGGTGATGCGCAGGCCCGCCACCGCTTCGCTGCAACGCAAGAAGCCTTGGCGATAGCGCGAAAGTTCGGCCAGCAATTGGTCCAGGCGCATGCGTTCGGCGGGCAGGATGCCGCGCATCCAGGCCTGGGCCAGCAACACATCGATAGGGCTCGGGCGCCCTGCTCCACGCTCATCAACCTTGAGTTGCCAGCCCGCCTGCAACGGCACCGGTGTCGGCTGATGCCGCGTGCTCACCTGCGCCAGCCCGCGCAAAACCGTGACCTGCGTGCCTTGGTGATCATGGCGCACCAACAGGTGGGCGCCATGGCTGTAGAGCACCGCGTTGGGGGTCAGCAGTTCCAGCGACGCGGAACCTGCCGGGGTATCCAGGGCCAACTCGCCCTCGACCAACTGCACACTGCGCCGCCCGGCGCTCAAGTCCAGGTTTACCGCACTGGCGGTGTTCAGCCACAGCGAATAGCCATCGGCCAAGGCCCAGCGCCGCCGCTCACCCACACGGGTGCGATAGCTGGCCAATGCCGAACGTACCAACGTGGAATCCGCCGCTTGCCAGGACATTCCACCGAGCAGCCCCAACGCCAGCAGGCACTTGAGCACCTGACGACGGCGCTGTGGATCGGCCCCCGCCAACTGCAACGCCCGACGCGCCGTAGCATCGGCTAACAAGTTGGCGCCCGGCTGAAGCAACAGAGGCAAGCCACTGACCCGCTGCCACGCGTACTCATGCTCGGCACTGGCCTGGCGCCACACCTGCAAGGCCTCGTGATCACTGGCACTCATCAAGCCGGACTGCAGCTGCACCAGCCAATCAATGGCAATGTCGCGCACGCGAGGATCAACCGCGGCGCCACTCATTCGAACCGGCTCGCGTAGCAAACACTGAACGCCTTGCCCATGGCGCGCTGCACCTGCGCCACCGTCAGGCTCAACTGCGCGGCGATCTGCGGATAGGTCAGGCCATCGAGCTGGGACAAAAAGAAAATCTGCCGCACCCGCGCCGACAACCCGACCAGCAGCGAATCGAGCTGCAACAACGTCTCGATCATCAAGTGCCGCTCCTCCGGCGACGGCTCCTCGCCCACCGGCCGCGCCGCCAACGCTTCCAGATACGCCCGCTCGATCGCCTGGCGACGCCAGCGATTGATCAGCAAACCATTGGCGATGGTGGCCAGAAACGCCATGGGCTGGCGCAGCTCGTGTACATCTTCCTTGGAGCGCAACACGCGGATAAAGGTGTCGTGTGCCAGGTCTTCGGCATCGGCACTGTGCCCCAAACGCCGATGCAGCCAGCCCCGAAGCCAGCCATGGTGATTCGCATACAACTGGGCGACCGGCGAGGCGATGCTGTCGTCGTGCATGTCAGATCCGCATTAAATGATAATGCTTCTCATTTTATGGCTTTATGGTGGGCGTTGTATAGGGGCTGGGATCGCTGCCATGGGCCAAATCCAAGGCAAAAAAAAGCCTGCATCTCTGCAGGCTTTTCTCTATCTGGCTCCACGACCTGGACTCGAACCAGGGACCCAATGATTAACAGTCATTTGCTCTACCAACTGAGCTATCGCGGAATGCGCCGTATGTTACTGATTAAAAAGAAGAAGTCAAGCACTGAGGTGCATTTGGAAGAATTCCTACAAATGACCGCTGCAACCTTCTACACCGGGCTGGCCATTTCCTTGGCCAGATCCAGCCAGGCGCGGGCCGCCGGCGGCAGGTGGGCGCTGGCGCGCCAGACCAGGGCGATGTGCCAATCGGTGTGGGGTTCGTCCAAGGGGATCAGGGCGATGCCGGGGTGTTGGTGTTTGTGCGCGAGCATGCGTGGCAGGAAGGCGACGCCCAATCCTGCGGAAACCAGGTCGACGATAAAGTCGATTTGCCCACTGCGGGCGGTGACCCGTGGCGTGACGCCTTTGCGCTCGCAGGCGGCGAGGATTTTGGCGTTCAGGGCAAAACCGGCTTCGAACAAGATGAACGGTGAATCGGCCAGGTCAGTGAAGTCGATGCGTTTGCGTCGGGCCAGTGGGTGGCTCATGGGCAACACGGCCATCAGCGGTTCATTGCGCACGGGTTGGTAGTCGAAGCCTTCGTCCGCTGGCAGTAGCAAGGCCGCCAGGTCGACCTCCCCGGCCTCGAGGCATTCGCGCAGGCGTTTGCTGCCGTATTCGGTGAGTTCGATGTCGATGTTGGGGTAGCGCGTGCGATAGGCGGCGAACATCGCCGCAAACAATACGCCGCAGCCGACCGGTGGCAAGCCGATGCGCAGCACGCCGCGCTTGAGGCCGCGCAGGTCGTTGATCTCGGCCACCAGGTCGTTGTGCTCGGCGAGCAACACCAGTGCGCGGCGGTAGGCAATTTCGCCGGCGGCGGTCAGTTCATTCTTGTGGCCGAGGCGATTGAGCAGCGGCGTGCCCAATTCATCTTCCAGCGTCTTGACCGCCTTGCTCACCGTGGATTGGGTCAACGCCACTACGTCAGCCGCTTGGGAGAAGCCGCCCTGGCGCACCACCTCAACAAAGGCACGCAATGTTCGCAGGTTCATCGGTATTCCCTTAGCGACTGGATGCTAGTAATAAAAGTTGTTTTTATCATGCCAGCTTTTTGCTTATCGTGGAGCAACCTTGCTCTGTGGAGAACCCGTTCATGATCATCTCGTCCGCCTCCGACTACCGTGCCGCCGCCAAGCGCAAGCTGCCGCGCTTTCTGTTCGATTACATCGACGGTGGCGCGTACGCCGAGCACACGCTGCGTGCCAACAGTTCGGACCTGGCCGAGATCAGCCTGCGCCAGCGCGTCCTGCGCAATGTCGACAACCTGAGCCTGAAAACCACCCTGTTCGGCCAGGAGTTGGCCATGCCGGTGATCCTCAGCCCGGTCGGCCTGACCGGCATGTACGCGCGGCGCGGTGAAGTGCAGGCGGCCAAGGCCGCGGCGAACAAGGGCATCCCGTTCTGTCTGTCGACGGTGTCGGTGTGTTCGATTGAAGAAGTGGCGTCGCAAAGCCCGCAGTCGATCTGGTTCCAGCTGTATGTGCTCAAGGACCGCGGTTTTATGCGCAACGCCCTGGAGCGGGCACAGGCCGCCGGGGTGACCACGCTGGTGTTCACCGTCGACATGCCCACGCCGGGTGCGCGTTACCGCGATGCGCACTCGGGCATGTCCGGGCCGTTCGCGGCTTCGCGACGCATGCTGCAGGCCATCACCAAGCCGCAATGGGCCTTCGATGTAGGGTTGATGGGCCGCCCGCACGACTTGGGCAATATCTCCAAATACCTCGGCAAGCCGACCCACCTGGAAGATTACATCGGCTGGCTGGCGAACAATTTCGACCCCTCGATCAGCTGGAAAGACCTGGAGTGGATCCGCGAGTTCTGGAAAGGCCCGATGATCATCAAAGGCATACTCGACCCCCAGGACGCAAAGGATGCCGTGAGTTTCGGCGCCGACGGTATCGTCGTCTCCAACCACGGCGGCCGTCAGTTGGACGGCGTGCTGTCCACCGCCAAAGCGCTGCCACCGATTGCCGAGGTGGTGGGCGATGACCTCACGGTGCTGGTGGACTCCGGCATTCGCTCCGGGCTCGACGTGGTGCGCATGCTTGCCCTGGGTGCCAAGGGCTGCCTGCTGGGCCGCGCCAACGCCTATGCACTGGCTGCCGATGGCCAGCGCGGGGTGGAGAACCTGCTGGATATTTTCGCTAAGGAAATGCGCGTGGCCATGACCTTGACCGGCGTCACCTCAATCGATCAGATCGACGCCAGCACCTTGGTTTAACCCTGCTGTTCGACGATGCCGCGCGCCTTGAGCTTGCAAGGTATTTAGAGAATCCGGGGCGATTCAACCCTGCCCAACGACCAACTGGCTGACAAGCGCTTTCGAGTTGCTTCAACAGCGGTAAGGTATGAGAGGAAAACCTACGGCGGTGCAACGCAGCGTCCTCAGTTTTCCTCAAGTCCCTTTAACTTCCGGTAGAGGGTTGCTCGCCCGATCCCCAGGCTGCGCGCAGCCGCCGAAAGGTTGCCACCGCTCGCTGCCACGGCCGTCTTGATTGCAAGCAGTTTTGCGGCCTGCAGTGTATGTGCTGCCTGTTGCGCCGAGTCTGTCATTGAGGCTGAGTCGGCGACCTTTTCAATGATTTCAAGAACGTCTTCCGACAGATGCTCCAGGCCGATCTCACCGCCATCCTCGGCCAACACGACAGCCAGGCGGAGCGTCTGGTAGAGCTGACGGACATTGCCCGGCCAGCGGTAATTCAACAGCGCTTGCAGCGCCGCGTCACTCAGCGTGAGCGGCTGGCGCGTGGCGCTTTCGGCGCGCAGCAGATGCTGAATCAGCTCCACCAAGTCCTGACGCTCGCGCAGCGCCGGTAGCGTCACACGCAGGCCGTTTATACGGTAGTAGAGGTCTTCGCGAAAGCCGTGGCTGGCGCTGAGCTGCTTGAGGTCTCGGTGAGTGGCGCAGATAAGCGCGCAATCCACGTGAATCACTTGGCTGCTGCCCAAGCGGGTAAAGCTGCGCTCCTGCAACACCCGCAGCAGACGACCTTGCAGCTCCATCGGCATGTCGCCGATCTCGTCGAGGAAGAGGGTGCCTTTGTGCGCCTGTTCAACTTTGCCGATCGCGCCACCTTTGCGGCTGCCGGTAAAGGCACCTTCGACGTGGCCGAACAGTTCCGACTCGATCAGGCTGGCCGGAATAGACGAGCAGTTGATAGCCACGAAGGCTTCTCCGGCGCGGCTGCTACCTTCGTGCAACAGGCGGGCGAAAACCTCTTTACCCGTGCCGGTCTCGCCGTTGATCAGCACGGGAATATCCCGGGCGAAGGCCTGGCGAGCGCGGGCAAGGGCACTCTGCAGCGCTGGGTCCTGCAAATACGGCGCCGCTTGCGGCAGTAGCGGCGGTTTGGCGATAGGCGCAGGCAAAGGTTCCTGCCTCAACGCCCGCTCCGTTTTAAGAACGGGGCCTAGGGTAATGCACGCGTGCAGTTCGCCACCGTGATGCGTGCGCAGCCGCAGCGGTGCACTGAGATCGTGGCGGCGGTAGCAGGCGGCGTGAGCGAAGGGCATGTCGAACAGCTCAGCAAAATCCAGACCGACCGGAACCTCGCTTAACTGCAACAGCTGACCAGCAGCGCGGTTAGCGCAGCGCAGCTTACCGGCCTGGTCGAAACCCATAAGGCCTTCCAACGGGGTGCCGAGAATATCTATCCGCAGGTGCAGGTGCACCAGCAGTAAGTCACTGAGCTGGCTAAACATACGATTTTCAATCGCACTGGCGGTTAGCAACAAGGACTCCCGCGCGTTAATCAAGGGCGCGCGGTGTTTGCTGCTCGCGTCCAGCACCCCGACGATGGCGCCGTCCGGGCCGAAAATCGGCGTGGCAAAACAGCAAAAGTCGCGCGCTTCCTCCAGGTAGTGTTCCCCGCCCACGAAGAGCACGGAGTCACGCTCGGTCAGAGCGCAACTCGGCGCGGTGGTACCGACGTTTTGCTCGGAAATCTGCGCGCCAACCCGAAACACCTGATTCAACTCCTGGTTGTCTGAGCTGCGGCTGCCCAGGCTGTTGAGCACCACACCTTGCAAGTCGAGGCAGACTAGCACCCAGTCCTTGCGTGACAGGGAGGCGTGTAGTTGCTCCATCTCGGGCGTGGCACAGGTCAGCAACAGGCGATTGCTTTCGATAATTTGGGCACGGCTGGCGACTACAGGCGCATTCAGACGGTCGCGATGACTCAGACCGTAGCTTTGCGAACGTTCCCAGGACCTCTCGACCATCAACGAGTCGACGAAATACTTGCGCGCGGGGGGGACTGCGGAGTCGGTGACGTTATGCATGAAATGCGCCTCGCAAGCTAATGTCTCAAAATAGGCCAGTCCGCCCCTGTTGCGATGTCTCAATTTGAGTCAGTCGTACAGGTGGGGCAGTCATACGCTTTCCTCGAAAAATATTATCCATATAATAATCATCCACCTACAGATATTTTTTTAGAACTCAAAAGTGGCACAGGCTCTGCTTAATGACTTGCTGTGAGGTCGGATAAGCACCCGTCACTACGTTCTAACATAAACAAAAACAATAAAGGTGATGTTATGAAAATGAGCTCAGAGCTGGCTCTGCGCCGTCCCATCTGCCCGTCAACCCGACGCGGCATGGTGCATCTGTTGCAAGCTGCGTTGTTCGGCTTGCTAGGTAGCCTATCCTACGGCGCTTCAGCTGTGGACGTGGATGCCGGCGATTACACCGCATTTCCCGAAGGCACCAACCTGGGCATGCTCTACGGCCAACATGCCGAACGCAACTCACTGTATGCAAACGGCCACAAAGCGCCAATCGACGCTGGTCTGAACTCCAATATCGGCATTGTGCGTGGCGTGCACTTCACCAAGATTGGCGATTACATCGTCGACCCACAGTTCCTCCTCCCATTCGGCAACGTGCAAGCTAAGGACGATGTCAAAGATTTGGGCAGCGCCAGCGGCACCGGCGACTTGACCCTGGCCGCCACCGTCTGGCTGATAAATGAACCTGACAAGCGGCGTTACTTCGGCATCACGCCGTTCCTATATATACCCATCGGCAGCTATGACAACAACCACGCGATCAACCTCGGTGAGAACCGCTGGAAGTTCGCCCTGCAGGCTGGATACATCACCGGGCTGAGCGACAAGCTGACCCTCGACCTGATCGGCGACGTGACGCTCTTCGGCAACAACAATGACTACGGCGCCCAGAGCGTCACGCAGAAACAGAACGCCCTGTATCAAGGCCAAGCATTCCTTCGCTACAACTTCACCGACAAGTTTGATGTGCGTGTTGGGGTATCGAAGTTTTGGGGCGGTGAAAGCAATATCGACAGCCAGGACATGCACGACAAACCTAATACCAGCAAATACACAGTAGGCGCGGCGTACTTCGTTACCCCTAGCACCCAACTGATGGTCAATTACGGCCGTGACATGGCAGTTGAAAACGGCTTCAAGGAGGACAGCCGCATCAACTTGCGGATCCTTCAAATATTCTAGTGCTACTTGCCAGCAAAGGTCTCATTCCAATTACAAGACAGGAGTCCTGCGTTTATGAATACGCAGTCTGCATCGCAACTATTCGCGGGCTTAGCTCTCGCCCTGATGATGCCATTGGCCGTCGCGACCCAGGTCGACGAGGCCGCCATTATCGCCAGCAAGAAAGACGGCAGCCAATGGCTCAGCAATGGCCGAACCTATGAAGAACAACGCTTCAGCCCACTGGACCAGATCACTGAACAAAACGCCGACAAGCTCGGTCTGGCCTGGTCTCTGGACCTTGATAACCACCGTGGTCTGGAGGCAACGCCGCTGTTCGTCGACGGCGTGCTCTTCGCCTCGCTGTCATGGAGCCGCGCGATTGCCGTCGATGCGCGCACCGGCAAAACACTCTGGAGCTTCGACCCGCAGGTTGCCCGCGACAAGGCCCGTGATGCTTGCTGCGACGCGGTAAACCGCGGCGTGGCGTTGTGGAACGGCAAGGTGTTTATAGGCACGCTGGACGGCCGACTCATCGCCCTTGACGCCAAAACCGGCAAGCAAGTCTGGAGTCAGCAGACCACTGACATCAGCAAGCCATACACCATCACCGGCGCGCCGCGCGTGGTGAAAGGCAAGGTGATCATTGGTAACGGCGGCGCCGAGTACGGCGTGCGCGGCTACTTCTCCGCCTACGACGCCGAGACCGGCAAAATGGCTTGGCGCTTCTACACGGTGCCCGGCGACCCAAGCAAGCCATACGAAAACCCGGAGTTGGTTGAAGCCGCTAAGACCTGGAAGGGCGACCAGTACTGGAAGTTCGGCGGCGGCGGTACCGCGTGGGACAGCATGGCCTACGACCCGGAAATGAACCTGCTGTACGTCGGTACCGGTAACGGCTCTCCGTGGAACCGCGAGCTGCGCAGCCCGGGCGGCGGCGACAACCTGTACCTGTCCTCGATCCTCGCCATCAACCCGGAGACCGGGCGACTGGCGTGGCACTATCAAGTGACACCGGGCGACTCCTGGGACTTCACTGCCACGCAGCAGATCACCTTGGCAACCCTGGAAATTGCCGGTAAACCGCGCAAGGTACTCATGCAGGCGCCAAAAAACGGGTTCTTCTATGTGCTCGACCGCCAGACCGGCGAACTGCTCTCTGCCGAGAAGTTCGGCAAGGTCACCTGGGCCGAGAAAGTCGATCTGGCCAGCGGCAAGCCGGTAGAGGTACCCGGTTCGCGTTACGAGAAAGAGACAATTGTGATGTGGCCGAGCCCCTTTGGCGCACACAACTGGCACTCAATGTCGTTCAACCCGCAAACCGGTTTGGTCTATTTCCCTTACCAGGAGATTCCCGGCGTCTATCGCAACGAAGGCAAAAACTTCGTCAAGCGCAACGCCTTCAACACCGGCGCTGCGTTCTATGACACCACGGAGATTCCTCGCGAGGCCGTCTCCGGTGCGCTGGTGGCGTGGGACCCCGTCAAACAGAAAGAAGCCTGGCGCGTTCCGTACACCCACTATTGGAATGGCGGCACCCTGACCACTGCCGGCAACCTGGTGTTTCAGGGCACCGCGGACGGTGACCTCATTGCTTACTCTGCTGACAAAGGGAAGAGGCTCTGGTCGTTCGCCGCACAGACCGGCATCGTCGCCGCGCCAATGACCTACAGCCTTGAAGGTGAACAGTACGTCGCATTGATGGCTGGCTGGGGTGGTGTAGCCCCGCTTATCGGTGGCGATGCTTCCTTGGCACCCGGGGTCGGCAACATCAGCCGTCTGTTGGTCTTCAAACTCAACGGCAAGGCCGCCCTCCCACCGCTGCCAGAGAAAGTGGCAACTGCGGTAACACGCATACCCGGACCGGTCCAAGCGTCTGCTGCGGATATCACCGCCGGCAAGCAGCTATACGGCACTTACTGCACCGTATGCCACGGTGTGGGCGTGGTCAGCGGCGGTTTGATACCGGACCTGCGCAAGTCGGACGACGCGCGCCGCGCCATGTTCCAGCAGATCGTCCTCGATGGCGTGCTGCGTCCTCTGGGCATGCCCTCCTTCAAGGACAGCCTGAAACCGGCAGATGTCCAAAAGATCAAGGACTACGTCATTAGCCAGGAATACGCCGCGTACCTGAAGTCGCAAGAACCAGCAGCGGCCAAAGCCACACCGTAATGACGGAACGGTAACGCGTTGACGGCGAGTTAGCATGACCGAGACTCGCCGTCATGTACGGTAAGAATGTGCACTAAACATTTGAAGCTAGTCACTCCAACGTAATAAGGAACTCAATCATGTGGACCAAACCTGCTTACACCGATCTGCGTATCGGCTTTGAAGTCACCATGTACTTCGCCAACCGTTGACGCTCCGCGTGGCGCTACGCTTCCTCGAGCGACGCGCCACGTTATTTTTGGCCCGTTAACACGGGCTTTTTTTTGCCCCGGTCGCGCGCCAGCGAGGGTTGCCTACAGGAACCGACCATGTTCATCCGGATTCTTGGCTCAGCCGCAGGCGGCGGCTGTCCTTAGTGGAGCTGCAACTGCCGCCATTGCCGCGGCGTGCGCGAGGGCACCTTGCACGCGCAGCCACGTCCCCAGTCTTGCATCGCGCTTTCCGACGATGGTGTGCACTGGACTCATCAATCACGCCTGGACAGTTGGCCGCAGCACTACCCTTGGATCGACCTCGCCGGCTGCGCCTATTTCCGCCAACGCCTGGGCCAAGCGCACCGCAATGCTGGCCGGCTCCAAGAAGGCTTTTGCCCAGAAATTAGCGATGGCCCGCGCGGTGAAAGCCCAAGGCTACCCGATGGTGCTGAACTTCCTCCCCATCGGTACAACATCGACCGCATCATCGGACTGTGCGTCGCCCTGGAAGCCGACTTCGTAGAGCTTGCCACCTGCCAGTTCTACGGCTGGGCCGAGCTAAATCGCGTCGGCCTGTCAGCGATCAAAACGCAACCGGTGCGCGACGAGCGCATCACCGACGACTACCGCGCCAAACTCGAAGCCCAAGGCCATCCCTGCAAGCTGATCTTTGTAACGCCGGACTATTACGAAGAGCGCCCGAAAGCTTGCATGAATGGTTGGGGAAATAACACGCCTGTCAGGGCATCGCCAGCCTGACCTTTCGCAACGCGCGTGAATCGCGTCTGATCGCAAAGCCGTAAGCCTCGGGCGTCCCAGCGCAACATAGATTGTTTGCGATGGCAGATGCGCGTTTATCGCCTATCAGCCATCGCGGCTAATCCCAATTCTTACGGCTCGTTACCCATCTGCGCAATGCTGATATCACGCATGATGAATTTCTGGACCTTGCCGGTCACGGTCATCGGAAACTCGTCGACGAACTTGAAATGCCGAGGGGTCTTGAAGTTTGCGATGCGCTCCTTGCACCAGGCTTGCAGCTCCTGCTCGGTGGCGCTGTGACCGGGGTGGAGCTTGATCCACGCGACGATTTTTTCGCCGAATCGGGTGCAGGGAATGCCAATCACCTGCACGTCTGCAACCGCAGGGTGGGTGATAAAGAATTCCTCCAACTCACGGGGGTAAACATTCTCACCTCCTCGGATGATCATGTCCTTGTTGCGCCCGGCGATGCGCACATAGCCCTCGTCATCCATGCTTGCCAAGTCACCGGTGTGCATCCAGCCAGCACGGTCAATGGCTTCTGCGGTGCCCTGCGGGTTGTGCCAGTAACCAACCATCACGCTATAACCGCGGGTGCACAGCTCACCAATGGTGCCGCGCGGCACCAGGTTGCCGGCGTCGTCGATGATCTTGCTTTCGAGGTGCGGCTGGGTTCTGCCCACGGTGGTGACGCGCATGTCCAGATTGTCGTGCGGCCCTGTCTGAAGCGACACCGGGCTGGTTTCGGTCATGCCATAGGCAATCTGTACTTCGTGCATGTGCATCTCGTCGATGACCCGGCGCATGATTTCAATCGGGCAAATCGCCCCGGCCATGATGCCGGTGCGCAGGCTCGACAGATCGAGCTCAGCGCGGCCCGGCTGATCGAGCATGGCGATAAACATGGTCGGCACACCGTACAGGGCCGTGGCCTTTTCTTCGGCGACCGTGGTGAGTGTGATGAGTGGGTCGAAGCCGTCACTGGGATAAATCATGGTGGTGCCATGGGTCAGGCAGGCGAGGTTGCCAACCACCATGCCAAAGCAGTGATAAAGGGGCACCGGGATCACCAAACGGTCCTCTGCGGCCAGCCCCAGGCTTTCGCCAACCATGTAGCCGTTGTTCAGAATGTTGTAATGGCTGAGGGTGGCGCCCTTGGGGAACCCGGTCGTTCCGGAGGTGAACTGGATATTGACCGCTTGATCGAAGTGCAGGCTGTTCTGACGCTCGCTCAGTTGTTCGCTCGGCACGCTGGCTGCCAACTCCCCCAGTTTCGACCACGATAGGAAGCCCGCCGGGGGCTGGGCTTGCAGGCTAATTAAGCCGCGCAACTCCGGTAGGCGTTCACTTCGTAGTTGGCCGGTCGGTTGTGCCGCTAACTCAGGCAGCAAGCTTTGCAGCATTGCATGGTAGTCGGAGGTCTTGAACGCACCGGCGCACAACAACCACTGGCAACCGGACAGCTTGAGTGCGTATTCGAGTTCGGTAGTTCGGTAGGCGGGGTTGATACAGACCAGCACCACGCCGATCTTCGCCGTGGCGAATTGCGCAATGCACCACTGCGCGCAATTGGGCGCCCAAACGCCGAGCCGGTCGCCGGTTTTCAAACCCAGGGCCAGCAGTGCTCTGGCGTAAAGGTCTACTGCGTCGCCCAATTGCTGCCAGGTATAACGTAACTGCTGATGGCGAACCACCAGCGCTTCGCCGCCGGGGAATTGCGCTACGGTCTGATCGAGTGCCTGGCCAATGGTCATGGTCAGCAACGCTTTGTTTTGAACGCCGCGGGTGTAACTTTGCTGCGGCTTGTCACTGTCTTGATGCATGACGTTTCCTTTGTTTTTATCGTTCTAAGACGGAGTTGCGCGTGCCAGTTGCGCTGATAGCTGAGTGATGAAGACGGGCTGGCGAGCCGCAGAGAATAAAAATAGGCTGAGGCGTTTTCGGGCTGCCCCAACCTGAAAGGGTTACAACTTGATCATCACCGTCTTTAGTTCCGTGTAGTGGTCAATAGCTGCCGCCCCCATTTCGCGGCCGACGCCGGAAAGCTTGTAGCCGCCGAAGGGCAGGACAGGGTCAAGGGCGGTATGGCAGTTGACCCAGACCGAACCCGACTTGATACGCGGGATCATGCGGTGCACCGCGCTCATGTCGTTGGACCAGATGCTGGCGCCCAGGCCGTAGGGGTTGTCGTTAGCCAGGCGCACGGCTTCATCGATGTCATCGAACGGCATGGCCACCAGCACCGGGCCGAAGATTTCTTCCTGCACCAGGCGGTGCTTCTGATCGACGTCGACGATAACGGTAGGTTGGACGAAGTAACCAGGGCCCTGCTTTTCGCCGCCGCACGCAATGGTGGCGCCCAGTTCGCGGCCCGTTTCGATGTAGTTGTACACCCGGTCTTGTTGCTTGGCGGAGATCAGCGGCCCGATGTCCGCGCTAGGGTCCAGGCCACTGCCCAACCTCATGCCATTGGCGATATCGACGATGCCGCCAACCACGCGGTCGAAGTGTTTGCGCTGCACATAAAGACGCGATCCGGCACAGCACACCTGGCCCTGGTTGAAGAAGATGGCGTTGGCAGCGCCGGCGGTGGCCTCCTGCAAGTCGGCGTCGGCCAGCACGATGGTGGGCGATTTACCACCCAGTTCCAGGGTGACGCGCGTCATATTGTCCATGGCGACCTTGCCGACCTGCTTGCCTACCTCTGTGGAGCCAGTGAAGGTCAGTTTGTCCACGCCTGGATGACGGGTAAGTGCTGCGCCGGCCTGGAGGCCGGTGCCGGTGACGACGTTGAAGACACCGGCGGGGTAGCCCGCCTCAAGTACCAGTTCGGCCAGTTTCAGGGCGCTCAGCGGGGTTTCGTCGGCAGGCTTGAGCACCAGGCTGCAACCAGTGGCCAGGGCCGGGCCGAGCTTCCAGCAGGCCAGCATGAAGGGGAAGTTCCAGGCGACGATGGCGCCGACAACGCCCACCGCCTCGCGGCGGATGAACGCGTGGAATTCGCCGCCGGCCATCAGTGGCAAAGACGGATCTACCGTGGTGCCGGAGAGTTTGGTGGCCCAGCCAGCCATATAGCGCAGGGAGTCGACGGACAGTTGCACGTCAACCAAGCGCGCCATCTGCGCGCTTTTACCGTTGTTCAGGCATTCCAACTCAGCGATTACCTGGGCGTCGCGCTCAATCAGGTCGGCCAGACGCCACAACAGGTTTTGCCGCTCACGTGGACGTGTGCGGCTCCACGCCGAGTCATCGAAAGCACGGCGCGCGGCCTGCACCGCGCGGTCTACGTCGACGTGATCGGCCGACGGTACGTCCAGCAAGCGTTCACCGGTGGCGGGGTTGCGCACGACCATGGTCGCTCCGCTGGCGGCGTCTATCCATCCAGCGCCAATCAGCATTTGAGGTCGCTTGGAGAGGAATTCGATGGTCTTGGAATGCAGCGGTACGTGTTCCATGGGCGAGGCCTCATTGTTGTGGATGTAGTAAAAGTCCGAGGAGCAAGGCCCATGCCAGCCCTACCCAAGTGGCGCGAGCCCAGGGCTGCGGCCTTTTCAGGCCCCAGTCAGGCGTAACGGTCGCGACGCGTGGTGTATTGGGCTTATACAGCTGTCTCAAAGTGAGACACCGGCTGCCCCGTGCAGGCGACCGACTCGCGCTAGGCCGGCTCGCCATCAACCCGCTGGCGGGCGCGTTACTAAAGCCGAGGGCCGTTTTCGCGAAGCCATTCGTTTCATGCACGCCTATGGCAATGCATGAGCCGACAATGGCGTGCGCCTCTCAAAACGTGCGCACACCTGCACAGCCCCGTTAAGGGATCGCGCGACCGAATCTTGCGTCGACAAAGGCATCATTTCCGTCCTGTTGGTTAATGAGGCCCTGCGGAGTGGCGGCGCGGGCATAACGAGGCGGCGCTACGGGTGCAGGCCTGCATACTCCCTGATCTGCTCATCAAGCCGTTTGCGTAGGTGCGCGGGCTCGATTTAGTCAGTAAACAACCCGGCCCACATGCGTTAAACGAGCGGCTGTAGAAAGACTCGATATCCCGCAAACCTTTAACCCTGAGTTTGATGTGCCAACTCCCAATCAGGACGGGGGCGGTGACATCACCTATATTTGGGCACAAGGAAAGTGGCACTGCCTGGCTGTCGCTCTGGGCCTCTGCATGCGCCAGAGCATGAGTCGCCGTGAAATTGCTGGGACACTCCGTTCACTCCGCTCAAGAGCGTCAGCCCAATCTGACCCGTGCGGGGATTGGCCAATAGGATTGGGCGCTGACGCTACCTGGCATCGCCGGGCCCAGCATCTGCGACCTGATAGGGGCCTCGTTCGGGAAACGCTACGGCAATCGCCAAGCCCCCATCGGGTGTGGCAGAAGCGATGCGGGGAGTCGGTTGCTCGGCGCATCGCAGTCAGAGCGAAAACTCAAGCGCTCAATCAATTGAGAGCCTCGCTCGTCAGTGCCCCGCAAGACATTCGTGAACGGCTCTGGAAAACCAAACCTGCCGACCGCTTAGGGCGCCGCAGCGTGTTCGCGTTAGGCGCACTCGGCACGGCGGTGTTCCTGCCGGTGATCGTGCTGTTCCAGAGGCCCGACAATATCTTGTGGATGCTGGTGGTGTTCGGCTTCCTGTACGGGATTCCCTATGGCGTGATACCGGCGCTGTTTATTCGCGATAAACAGTTCGACCCACAAAAACAGTAAGGTCCGGCAGGTGCGTCGGGCAACATCGCAACTCAACCAGCCAAATAACTGACGTCATTACGCAACGACCTTTTTTGACTTTAAAAATGGTCGTTGATTTATAAGGAGTTTTATTAAGTTAAACAAAGTGGCACGAATATCGCTCTAAGCCCTTTCAAGCAGGTTAAGCGATGACAAGACGTGTGGCAGGGCCTAGGGGTTATAACCCCGGGCAAAGCGGTTTAGACTGTTTCCGATGTTTTACAGAACTGAAGGAGCAGTAAGACGCTTGGCATTCGCCACTCTCATCGAGCCTGTAAGACAGTTAAGTGCTTAGAGGCCGTTAGCTTATGAAATCACCAACCCAGACCAACGCAATTGACTTCGACAGTGCAAAATTGCAACGCCTGGGGTTTGGTCAACCAGCCCTTCGTCCCCGCCGCCCCGTCACTTTTAACGAACTGCGCCAGCAACTGGGCCAGCAATTGCAGACCAGCCTGGAGCCGGAGCGCATCCTTGGCCTGTTCTTTCGCGAGGTGCAACGCCTGGTGCCCCTGGACGCGTTGCACTACCGCCATGAACCCAGCGACCTGCGCCTGGAATTCGGCCATCGCGGCCACCACTCGGTGAGCTACACCTTGAGCCATGAAGGCGAGCATTTGGGCGAGCTGATATTCCGTCGCAACCAGCGCTTAATGGACGACGAACTGAGCCAGTTGGAGGCGCTGCTGGCGAGCTTGCTGTACCCGATGCGCAACGCCCTGCTCTACCGTACCGCCACCCGCAGCGCGCTGCGCGATCCATTGACCGAAACCGGCAATCGCATTGCCATGGACCAGACCCTGCAACGGGAAATCGACATGGCCCGGCGGCACCTGAGCCCGCTGTCCTTGCTGATGCTGGACATCGATCACTTCAAGAACATCAACGACACCCACGGTCATGCGGCCGGCGACAAAGTACTGCGCGCCGTGGCCGGCTCGATCAAAAGCCAACTGCGCAACGTGGACATGGTGTTTCGGTTTGGCGGGGAAGAGTTTCTAATCCTGCTGTCGAACACCGGCCGGGATGCGGCAGGCATGGTCGGCGAGCGCTTGCGCCGGGCTGCACACGCTCAGGATTACTGGGCAGATGACACCAAGATCGAATTGACGGTGAGCCTGGGCTGCTCGACCTTGCTGGCCGCCGAGTCGGCCGAAAGCCTGTTACGCCGCGCCGACAACGCCTTGTACGTGGCCAAGCGCGAAGGCCGCAACCGCTTGGCAATGGCGGGGTAAGCACCCCGCCATCACCTTTACATCACGCCTCGCTGGCGACGCGTGCCTGACGCTCGCGAATCGCTAGGGGCGCCTTTTCCTTGTCTTTCTCCTTCTCCAAACGCATGCAGCTTTCCAAAAACAGGTACATGTAGTCATAGCTTTTGCACACGGCCTGACGCAGTTCTTCCTGCAAGGTTTTGCTCGGGTTCATCCCTGCCAGGGTGCAGATTATTTCGAGCGCTTCCCACGGGTGGGCATCGTCGTACTGCGCGTGCATCTTCAACCATTTCATGGCGCGCTTGCGCTCTTCCTCAGGGAAGGCTGCCGCGTACACACCGGTCGAACACACCACGGCAGACCACTCCCCGGTCGCCCCCTCGATCGCGTAGTTGGTCGCGGCAATCGCAACGATCAACGAATCGGCCGAGCTGGTGTGCCAGCACCAATGGCTCAGTGCGTGCAATTCCGGCGGTACGTTCTGCGCTTGCAACTCTTCCAGGCTCACGCCATGGGCGCGGGCCCAATGTACCCAATAGTCGGCATGGTTCAGTTCCACGCGAATATTACGCATCAGCCACCGGCGCGCCATATCCTCCCCAGGATGGCGGGCAAACTTGGTCTTGGTGAGGTTTTGTGCCATGTACAAGGCAAACTGCTCCACCACTGGCCAGCCACCGATAAGGTAGTGGCGCATGGTCTTGGCGCTGAGCGTGTTATCGCGCATGCGCTGATACAGTTCGTGCTCGACAACTCGGCGCTTGCTCTCGCTACAGGCCTGGATCAATTGTTGCGCCCAGGCAGGGTAACTTGAGGCTTCCATAAGCGGGCCGGTTCTGTTGAAGGTGTCGATCACTGTAAGGCTCCTTTTTTAGTGTGATAGTACAGACCAGCAAATGTTTCAACGGAATGTGCCGGGCGCCTTGAATAACAGAGGCTGCGGCCGCACAGGTCGACACTGCAAGCTATCAAAGGTAAACAATTGCGGGCGTTCAATCAGGTAGCCCTGAGCGTAATCCACACCGATCTCAAGTAAAGCCTGTTCGATTTGCGGTGTTTCAACAAACTCGGCAATGGTGCGCTTACCCATGACGTGGCCGATGTGGTTGATCACTTCGACCATCGCGCGGTTAATCGGGTCGTCCAGCATATCCTTTACGAAACTTCCATCGATCTTCAGGAAGTCTACAGGTAAATGTTTGAGATAGGCGAATGAGGACATTCCGGCACAAAAGTCATCCAGTGAGAAATAGCAACCTAACGCTTTGAGTTCATTAATAAAACGAATTGCACTACCCAAATTTGCGATAGCACTGGTCTCTGTTATTTCAAAACATATCATTTCTGGCGGAATGTTATAAACCGCGAATTTCTCACGCAAAAATCCGAGAAAGTCGTCATCGCCAATAGTAATACCTGACAGATTAATCGCACACATCGCCATTGGCCGGCCTGGCCGCTCAAGCATGCAGTCGGCAATAATCTTGAACACGTTCTCTACCACCCAGCGGTCCAGCGATGTCATCAGGCCATAACGCTCGGCGGCGGGGATAAAGCTGTCCGGCAGAATGATCCGACCGGCCTCGTCGTGCAGGCGCAGCAGAATTTCCACATGCCCATTGCCGCCCTCGGTGTGGCCCAAAGGCGAAATTTCCTGCGCATACAAGCAAAACCGATTTTCCTCCAGGGCCATGTGCAGGCGCTGCACCCAAGCCATTTCGCCAAACCGCAGGGACAACTCCGAGTCATCGGCATGGTAGACCTGCACGCGGTTGCGGCCCTTTTCCTTGGCCATGTAACAGGCCATGTCGGCGGCGCGCAGCGAGGTTTCCAACGTGGTCGGGGTTTGCGAGATATGCACCAGGCCAATACTGACGGTGGTCATGAACGGTCGGCCTTTCCACACGAAATGCAGGTTTTGCACGGTATGGCGCAGGCTCTCAGCGATCTTCTCCGCAACCGGCGCCGGGCAGTTCTCCAAGAGGATGCCAAACTCGTCGCCGCCCAGACGTGCCAGGGTGTCACCCTCGCGCAGGTCCGATTGCAGCAGCGCGCAGATATGCCGCAACAACTCGTCACCGGCAGCATGGCCGCAGGTATCGTTGACCAGCTTGAACTGGTCCAGGTCGAGGAACATCAACGCATGCCGAGCATTTTTCTGCCGTGCTACCCGTTGCAGCACCTGCTCCAGGCGGAACTCGAATTCGCGCCGGTTGGCCAAGCCAGTCAAGGCATCATGGGTCGCTTGCCACGACAGGTTGGCGATGTACTGGCGCTCCTGGGTCATATCGTGCAGCACCAGCACCGCGCCACTGACCTTACCGGCACTGCGGATCGGCGCGCCCACCAGCGTCACCGAGACCGTACTGCCGTCCACGCGCTGGATCAGCTTGGAATGCTCGCTGCCGCCACTGAGTTCGCCCTTGATGATGTGCTCGATCAGGGTAAAGCCGTCAGGCTCGGCATTTTCATCGAGCAGGCTGAACAACGCGGCCAAGGGCAAGCCTTGAGCCTGGGCGGTCTTCCAGTGGGTCAGCGCCTCGGCCGCCGGGTTCATGTAGGCGATAGCGCCGTCGACATCGGTGGTGATCACGCCGTCACCAATCGACTCCAGGGTAATCTGCGCCCGCTCCTTCTCCGCTTGCAGCGCGCTGGCAAACTCATGGCGCTGGGTCAGCAGCTTGTGCGTGCGCAGCAGCGCCAGGGCGATCAGGCCCAAGGCCGTGGCCAGATTGGTGATCAACAACAGCCGCAGGATGACCCGCGAGCCCTCGCCCAAGGCATCGCTGAACGCCTTCGCCGCCGGTGTGACGCCATCGTTAATGGCCGTGATGCGCGTCTTCCAGTCCCGTACATCGTTGCTGTTGACTTGATTGGTGCGGATCGCTTGGTGCATCGCCTGAGCCAAGTCATCCAACTGCACCAGATAACCGTCGCCCACAGTCCACAGTTCAATGGCTTTTTCCAAGTAGCTGAAATGGCGAAAATTGAGGTACAGCCAGATCAGGCTGGACACGTCATCAGGGTGGTTGCCGCCCTTGAGGATGCCCAGGCGCGCGGCGGGAAGGTCGGGGCTGACGCGATCCAGGGCGACACGTAACTCATGCCCGCCCTGGGGCACGGCGATGGCTTGCTGGTATTTGAGGTAAGTGGCAGGGTCGCGATTATCGGCGTAGAGGGTCAGGTAGTAGATAGCGTCTTTCTGGCCCTTGGACCATAAGCTCTCACCCGCCACATAACCCCGCACCGCTGAAAGCACGTACAGACTGACGCTGCCTAACAATGCCTGGAACAGTACAACGGCAATAAAGGGCCAGACGATGCCCAGCAGCCGAGGTCTGATTAACGTCGCTCCGAGAGTCCGCTTCTGCTTCATGAAGTCCCTTGCACATGCACAGCTTAATACGCACGCGAAAATCCGCTCCCGATAGCACAGCTTAGGCTAACTCAACGCACTTGTTGCAGGTGCCCGTAAAGTTTGGCGTACAACCCACCCTCCGCGATCAATTGCTGATGGTCGCCATCTTCGGCGATATGCCCACCATCAAACACTAACACCCGGTCAGCCTGTTTCACCGCTGAAAGCCGGTGAGCGATGATCAGTGTAGTACGCCCACTGAGAAACCGCGCCAACGCTTGGTGCAAGTTGTACTCGGTGGCGGCGTCCAAGGCGGAGGTGGCCTCATCCAGAATCACCACTTTAGGCTCGGCCAGCACCATTCGCGCGATGGCCAGGCGTTGGCGCTGACCGCCGGAGAAACGCACGCCGGAGCGCCCCACCACACTGTCCAGGCCCAAAGGTAGCGCCTTGACGGTAGCATCCAGCTGGGCGATTTCCAGCGCCTGCCAGCACGCCTGGTCCGAACGCGAACGGCCCATGGTCAGGTTGGCGCGCACGGTATCGTTGAACAATGCCGGGTGTTGCAACACCACGGCGACGTTCTCGCGGATGGTCGCAAGGCCGATTTCCTGCTGGGTGGCGCCGCCGAAACGAATACTGCCGGCCTGCGGCGTATAAAGCCCCAGCAGCAGTTGCACCAAGGTACTTTTACCGCCGCCGCTGGCGCCGACAATCGCCACCTTCTCGCCCGGCGCGATAACCAGGTTCAGTTGGTTGAGCACCAGCTCTTCGCCGTAGCCGAAATCGAGGCCGCGCACTTCGATGCCGACCGTCTCACGCCCGGTGAACGGGTCTGCGCCACCGGCGTATTGCGGCTCGTCGGCACGCGCCAGCAGCTCGTTGATCCGCGTCAACGCCCCGCCCGCGGCGTAGTAGGCGTATTGCAGGTTCAGCAGTTGCTCCACCGGGCCGATCATGAACCACAGGTAGCTGAACACCGCGAGCATCTGGCCGATGGACAAGTCGGAAAACAGCACCGTGAGCATCGCCGCCGCGCGAAAGATGTCGATGCCGAACTGGAACAACAAGCCACTGGCGCGGCTGGAGGCGTCGGTTTTCCATTGTGAGTGAATGGCGTAGTCGCGCACTTCCTGGGCACGCTGGCCGAGGCGCCCGAGGAAAAAGCCCTGGCGGTTGCCAGCACGCACTTCTTGGATGGCATCAAGGGTTTCGGTCAACGCCTGGGTGAAACGCGAGGTGCTGTCGTTCTCGAGCTTCTTCAGGTGTTTGACGCGCTTGCCCAACTGCACTGTGGCGTAGATCACCAGCGGGTTGAACAGCAAGATCAGCAGCGCCAACTGCCAGTGCATCCACACCAGAATCGCCGAGGTGCCGACCAACGTGAGCATGGCCACCAAGAAGCGGCTGAGGGTTTCGCCGACAAACTTGTCCAGCGTGTCCAGGTCGGTGACCAAGTGCGTGGTGACCGTGCCGCTGCCCAGGCTTTCGTATTCGCCGAGGGAAATGCGCTTGAGCCGTTCGATCAGGCGTACGCGGATGCGGTACACGATGTCCTTGGCCAGCCGCGCAAACAGCCGCGCCTGCACCACGTTGAACACCAATGCGCCACAGCGCAGGAACAGCGTCACCAGCAGCATCAAGCCGATATAACCGGCAGCCTTCTGCCACCCCAGAGGCAATGCGTTGTTCATCACCTTGAGCGCGGCATCGCCATGGCCCAGCAGCACTTCGTCCACCAGCAGGGGCAACAGCAATGGGATGGGCACGCTGCACAGGGTCGCCAGCACGGCCACGCCATTGGCGATCCACAGGGCTTTTTTGTGACGCAGGGCCAGGCGGCGAATTTCCGCCCAGGTCAGTCGATCGGTGCGCTTGGGCTGCTCAGAAAGGTCGGGCTGGTCATGCCCAGGCTCGTCATGCACAGGTGGCGCGCTCCAACCAACGGGCGAGCAAGGGCGACAGCTCGGACAGCGGCTGGTAGCCGTTGGTCAGTAACGCAAGCTGGCCATTACGCTCGGCCAACAGCGTCGGGAAGCCGGCAATGCCCAAATCCTGCACCCACGTGAAATCGGCGGCTGTTGCGGCGTGCTGCTCGGCGCGGTCGAACGCACCGGCGAACTCGATGCGCGGGATGCCCGCCGCCTCGGCCAGCTCTACCAGCACGCTGGCGAGGGTCACATCGCGGCCCTCGACATAAAACGCGCGCTGGATCAGCCCCAGCAGTTTCCAGGCACAATCCGGTGCCAGGCTGCGCGCCGTAACGATGGCGCGGCACGCAGGCTCGGTGTCATAGACAAAGCCGTCGGGCAAGGCGCCTTCATGCTTGAACGGCTGGCCGGTGGCCTCGGTGACCGCCTGCCAGTGTTCGAGGATGTAGCGCCGGGTGGTCGGCTCCAACGCCGCGCCGCTGCCGGTGCGCAAGCCGCCCACCACCAGGTGCAGCTCCACGCCTGCGGCCTGGGCCTGCTCCACCAACGCCTCGGCCACCGGGGCAAAGCCCCAGCACCAGGAACACATCGGGTCCATCACATAGAGCAGGCGCGCGGGCATGGGTCAGGCCTCGGAAGGGGTTTGCTTATAGTTGAAGCCAATCGGGTGCGGCATGTTGCGGGCCTTGGCCAGCTCAATCTGCTTTTGCCGGTCTATGGCGCTGCGACGGGTCTTCTCCGGCAGCTTATCCCAGCAATGCGGGCAACTGATGCCAGCCACATAGTGCTCGGACGCACGGTCTTCTACGCTGACCGGTGTGCGGCAGGCATGACATTGATCGTAGTCGCCTTCGCTCAAGTCGTGGCGCACGGTCACGCGGTTGTCGAACACAAAGCAGTCGCCCTGCCACTTGGTTTCTGCCTGCGGCACCTCTTCGAGGTACTTCAGGATGCCGCCCTTGAGGTGGTAAACCTCGTCAAAGCCTTCGCTGAGCATGTAGCTCGACGCCTTTTCGCAACGAATGCCGCCGGTACAGAACATGGCGACTTTCTTGTGCTTGGCGGGGTCGAAGTTGGCTTTGATATAGTCGGGAAATTCGCGAAAACTGGTGGTTTTCGGGTCGATTGCGCCCTCAAAGGTGCCGATCGACACTTCGTAATCGTTGCGGGTATCGATCAACAGCACTTCGGGGTCGCTGATTAGCGCATTCCAGTCTTGCGGGTTGACGTAGGTGCCGACTTTTTTGTTCGGGTCGACGCCTTCGACGCCCAGGGTCACGATCTCTTTCTTGAGCTTGACCTTGGTGCGGTAGAACGGTTGGTCATCGCAGTACGACTCTTTGTGGTCGATATCGTCCATGCGTGGGTCATTCTTCAGCCAGGCCATCAGGCCATCAATGCCTTCGCGGCTGCCGGAAACGGTGCCGTTGATGCCTTCTTCGGCGATCAGCAAGGTGCCTTTGATGCCGTTGTCGACCATTGCCTGCAGCAGTGGCTCGCGCAGGGCGACGTAATCTTCGAGGGTGACGAACTTATACAGTGCCGCCACGACGATCGGTTGAGTCATCGGTGTTATCTCCAGGTGGCTACCCTCGTAAGGGGTGAACCGGATTTAGAAAAATGCAGGCCAAGCCGCGCGGCGCGCATTCTAACAAAACCGCGACGCCACTGCATCGACACTCAGTCACCGATATTTCCTTGACTCACTCACGGCTTTGGCTGACCTCGGCCCGCACAGCCTAAGTGATAGCGTCTTGCGTCGCCCATTGGATCCACCTTTGGGCTCACAGGAAGATCGATGACATGGAAACTTCAAACCGCTCGTTATTGGCCAGACTGGTGGAACGGCCCGTCCCTCCAGGCGCTGGGAAGGTCGACTTCACCACTGCCATGCATCAACTCGGCTTCACCAGCGTCTTTGACATCGTCGAGCTGCCCAAGACCGAGTTCATCCATCAACTGGCCCGCTGCAATGATGACGATGGCGCCCAAGCTTACGAAAATGCGCTGTCCTACACCACGCAGTTGCAATGGCTGTACGACCAACAACACGTGAACGCTCCAGCCCCCATGCGTAGCAAACGCGACGTGGAATCGAACGTGCCCAGCCTGCTCAACGAGGACTGGGGGAATGCCTGCCACCCCGATGCCATCGCCGCTATCGATTCGCCTGTCGCCTACCTGCGTGCGCTGTTTCTTTTTGCAACTCAGCTTGAAAAAAACGGCAGGGGAACGAAAGCCAAAATCCTCTTGAACCAACGCCGCCCAGACCTGAAAAATTTACCGATTGACCACGACACGACCTTTGCCCAGCGCCCGCTGCTGACGCTGATCGATGAGATGTTGCGCAAACAGATCAAACACCATCACCCGCAGGAGAAGTTGCACTCGCTGCTCAGCGGGCAACACTACCCCTTGACGCTGCCTTACCACCATCATCACCTTCAATGCCGCCTGGGGCTGTCGGGAACCCAGCACGCCTTGGGTGAATTGAATTATCGACTCAGCAAGCGGCTGCCGTTTGACGCTGCCGGCAGCGCACTGTATGGCACGGTCAAAACGCGCAATGGTGACGCGCAATGCCTGCTAAGCGAACTGAATCCCCAACAACAAAAACTGTTGACGCAGCCACCCGTCACGCAAAGCACATTGTTTGAAACCTACTTTGGCAGACCCCGCGCACCGGAAAACCTTGACGACTTTCTGAAATGTACGGCGCTCGACACTACCCAGTTACAAGCCCTTCTGGCGCAAAACAGTTTCGCCCCCCATGCCTCCCGCTCGGCGCCTAAACAAACGTTGCTGACCTATGGTGCCCGCTATGTCAATGGCACAGACCGTCAGCCCAAGCTCGAGGTCGGCCAATCCGGCGACGGGGAAACTGCGAATCTACTCAATACCAGCCCCGATCGGTTCGACCGCCTGCATCGGATGATCCGCCTGCAAAAGTGGGTCGATCTACCGTTCGCCGAACTGGATACGCTGATCGTTAGCGCCATGGTGTTTGAGGGCACAGCCAACGCCGCGCTTCAGATAAGCGACACCACCCTGCGCGCACTGGGGGTCTACCGCTACCTCCGTAGGCGCTACAGGCTCAAGCCGCTGGAGTTTTCGGCGTGGCTGGATCGCCTCCCCGTGCAGGCCAGCGCCAACGAGCAACCCTTATTCGATCAGGTGTTCAATCGCACGCTGTTGTCCGGGCGACTGCTACCGCTGGACGACCAAGCCTTCGATACCCATACCCGCCAGCAGCTTTGCGCCGCGTTGGCGTTGAGTGATACGCCGGATTCGCTGCAACTGCTGACAGACGCGTTACCCAAACCTGTCGTCAGGAATATTGCCACGTACTCCGTGATCTATCGGCTGACACGCATCGCCCAGGTTTTCGGCCTTTCGGTCTTGCACTGCAAACAACTGGCCGACCTGCTCGGCCCGTCCACCTGGAGCACGCTGACCACCCCCACATTGAGCACCGAGATGGACTTTCTCGATGCACTCATGCAATTGGACTGGGCCGTCACCTGGCTCAGGGACAGTAACACCAGCGTGACGCAGTTGCGCCAGCGATTGCTGCTGGAACCCGCCACTGATAACCCGGCGCTGAAGCGCTGGGTCGACTTACTGCCAAAGGGACTTGAGGCGTGCATCCAACAGTTCTTGGAAAACCCAGCGCCGGCCCTCTACAGCAACGAGCTCAAGCTCCACTACACGCTACATTTCAAAAAAACGGAGACTGAGCCCAACCACCTGATCCTGCTGGCGCCGGATATCAGCACGCTGTTGCCGTTGCCGGTTAACAGCGCCTCACTGCGTCAATTGCTGCTCAACTCCCATTGGCTGGACAGCGCTCAGTCAACCACAGGGCTGCTCGAGCTGAGCCTGGGCACACTCTATCTATTGCAGCGTTTCAGAGACTGCTGCGATACGTATGGCCTGGCACAGGACACCCTCTTGGCGTATTTCCAGAGCGCCAACAGCAACGAGCCTTTAGCCCTCGATACTCGGCTAAGTCAATGGTTGCGGTGGGACGAAAAAGAACTGCGGGTACTCACTGAGACCTTGCCCGAACGCAGGGTCAAGTCCATGGACCAACTGGATTGGATCATGCGCTGTCGACAAGCCTGCACCATCACCCGGCTCTCCAGCCAAACACTGCTCAACACCCGCGAACTGAATAACGCCAGCGACTTCAGTAAATGGAAGCTCGTGGGCGAAGCCATCATCGCCGCACATCAATAACGGCTTACTCTCAACCACCAGACTCAAGGAATGACCATGTCTGAGACCCTCGACCAGCGCCTCAATGAAGCCTGGCGTGATGCCATGCTGAGCTACTATCTGGCTCACTGCATCAGCCCCTCCCTTAAAGACTCGTTGCGCACACCCAACGACCTGTAAGACTACTGGCTGCTGGACGCACAAGTCAGCCAAGCAGTACCAACCAGCCCGGTCGCCAGTGCGATCACCAGCCTGCAGCACTACATCAACCGGATTCACTTGGGCCTCGAACCGGGTTATGAAACCCTGGGCATGTCGCCTCACGAGACCCTGGCCTGGCAGAACTCCCTGCACACTTACCCCCTGTGGAGCGCCAGCCAGCAACTGCGCTATCACCCGCAAAACTTCCTCGACCCCACGCTGCGCGAGGACAAGAGCGAGAACTTTGAGCAACTGGAAAACGAGCTCAGCCAGCATCGGATTCAACCCGCCACCGTGCAGAATGCCGTGCAAGGCTACCTGTCACGGTTCGAAGAAGTCGCCAGCATTCAGACGCTCAATGGCTACATCGATGGCAACGTCAAACAGTGGGATACCAGCACCTATTACTTCGTCGGCAAATCCACCACCGATGAGCTCTATTACTGGCGTTCGCTGGACCTGTCCAAACGCTCCTCCGTCAAGGCTGAGGCACCTGCGCCCCTGGCCTGGACAGACTGGAAACCCATCAACCTGACGTTTCCCGCCGATACGCCCGCCCACAGTGTTCGCCCCGTGATGTTCAATCATCGGTTGTTCATTGTTTGGGCCGAGAGCATCAAGCCTGCGCCCTACCAATCCTTCAAGGCACAGGGAAACGGCAATGGTGACGACGAGGACAACGACGACGAAAAACAACGCCAGACTGAGTGGCTGAACAGCCGGTTCGTGAAGTTCCGCCTGTGTTTTTCCTATAAAAAACTGGATGGCACTTGGAGCCTTCCGCACACGGGCCTGGAAGAACACTGCGTTACGCGGGGTATCAACGCGCTCACGTCGGCGCAACTTATCAGCATCACGCAGACCGTTGCCGTAGTTGATAGCCGCTCCCCTCACACACTGTTCCTGGGGATAAGGGCCAATACGCTAAATCATGGCACCGACCACATGGGCGAATTCTTCCAGGCCATCAGTGTCGATCAGTCATTGGGTATAAAAATCGTCGCTTCAGCGGGCAGCCATGGCCGATACACGATCGTGCCGGGCTCCGACGTTGCTCAGGAAACCATCAGGTTGCTGGAAGCCTATGAGGCGACACAAAACACGCCACTGCAGAGCGCGTTGCTGGGCAGCGTCGACCCGGACAACGTATTTTCCAGCGTGTTACTCCCCCCGTTCGCCCACCAATACTTCCGCCTGTTTTTCGATATAAACAAGGACAACTTACAGTTTAAGACCCGCGTAGCGCAGGAGCAGGACATAGGAACCGTCACCTTGGCGGCTCAACAACTCGACAACGACCACCAGACGGCGTGGGACTTTGAATCCAGAAGCGAGGATATAAAGGCTGCCGATACCGCTACCACAATCTTTGATCCCGTCACCCACGAGTTCGTCTTCACCTCGAAAACCACTCGGCCCTTTCTGCAGACTTACAGCATCACCCTTGCCTCCCAGAAAACCGCGTTCAGCATTACCCTGGTCACCAAGTCTGCGTTGCATGACCCGACCTTATCCGACGTTGAACTCATCAGCGGCTCGATCATCAGGATCGACTGCGCGATACACCCCGTCGGAGACGCCACACACCACTCGATGTTCTTTAAAAACCCCAGGACCGGAAAAAGCTTTTCCAACGCCATCTATGACAAAGGCTCCATATTGTTGAACCTTGTGCCGCAGATGAGGACGATGCCGGACTTGAGAACGGGACTACAAGGTCAAACTAAGCCCGTCACTGAATACTCCCTAGCCGGGAAGTTTCTCAACAAAAATGCATTCCTCCACTTGTATACCCATCATCAGGACCCCTTCCTGGCGATACTCGACCGCTACAGCGGCTACAACTTGCCAGCGGATGAAACCGCCAACAAAAAACTGCACTTCATGAATGACCTGAGGCTTGAGTCCACCCACACTTCCATGCCCAAGGTGCGTTTCTACAAGCACGTCATCATGCAGTCCAAACTGGAAGACGTACCCACCCCGCAAGCCATCAATAACAACACTGCCCGAGTCCTTAACTTCACGGACACCGAACACGAAAGTCTGGCGGGCGCGTCCCCAGAATTAGCCGACGGGCATCTGGCGAGTGCACGGATAACGTTACCCAATGAGCAAACCGCATCAGCCATCACGGTGATCCATGGCGTCATCACACTTGAGAGTCAAGAGAACAAGGTGAGCGTTCTCGGCTATGCGCTCAAGGCTGTCAAATGCGCCCTCGGCACATCCCCTGCCGTCGACAAGCCTGCGCATTCCCCTCGTATCACGCGCCAACAGCAAGACACCGGAGAGACAGCCGAATCCATTGATTTTTCCACAAGCTTCGCCCCGAAGATCCCGGCAATCCGACTCAATACCAGCGTGGCGAGTCAATTGACCCAGGCTGCCATGCTCAGCTTCGACCCTTTGTTTTTACGATCCCCTGGGGATTGGACGGAACCGGCATTGGCTGCTGACGCCTCACGCGTGCCCCTGGACTTCCAGGGTGCGCACGGCAAAAGTTTGCGTGAACTGTTTATCTATTTGCCCTGGACCATCGCCCATTACTTCAACCAGCAACAGCAATACGCTAACGCCGAAACCTGGTTGCAGTACCTGTTCGACCCTCGCCAACCCAATGCCGGGGCGCTGAGTTCGCTGCCCAGCAACCCCGCCGAGCTGAGCTACGCCTGCCAACACCCCGAGAGCCCGCATTACCTGGCTCTCAGTTTTCCGACATACCTGCGCAAGGCGTTGTACCACCTCAATGTGGATATTCTGATCAACCGGGGCGACGCGGCCTATCGCCAGTTGAGCCCCGACAGCCTGGCCGAAGCCAAACTCTGGTACATCCAGGCGCAGAACCTGCTCGGCCCACGTCCGACGGTCACGCGCGCCGATACTTGGACCTCGCGCACACTGGAGACCCTGGCGAACACATCCTCCCAGGCCATACGCAAGCTGGAACAGCAACTCGAATACACCACGCTACTGTCCGAGCAGTGCAAAACCACGGGACAAAGCGCTTGGCTCACGGACAGCCCCTACCTGTACCGCCCGTTAAACACGCAACGGGTAGCCCGCTGGGACACACTGGAAAGTCGCCTGCATGGGCTGCGCCATCATCTAGACATTGCCGGCAAGCCGTTGCGCCAACCCCTCTTTGCGGCCCCCTTGCCCCCCACCGCCCTGCTGACGCGAAACGCACAGAGCGGCGCGGGTGGCGCCAGTGCCCTGTCGCCGGTCCGTCCTGAAGTGGGTCACTACCGGTTCCAGGTCATGCAGGGGCATGCCTTGAGCGCGGTCGACAGCCTGGCGCAGTTCGGCACCACGCTACTCAAGCTGATCGAGCGCAAGGAACAGGCGCACTACCTTGAGGTGCAACAACAAAACGCGTGGCAATTGGCCGAACTGGTGCTGACCCAGCAGACCCAGGCCCTGGTCATCGACGAAAAAAACAAAGACGCACTACGTCGCAGTCGCGCAATCGCCCAAGGGCGACTGGACTTCCTGGCGCATCAGCTCAGCGAAGGCATCAGCACCGGCGAAATTTCGGCCGGCCAACATTATCTGGAGAGCGCCGCCTGGGAGAGAAAAGTCGCGATTGCCGGTATGGGCGCCGGTGCCGCCATGCTCGCGCCCAATATCTTCGGTACGTCGTTCGGGGGTATGCGTTTTGAGGGCGTGTTTCAAGCCTACCAGGCCTTCGCCCAGGGCGAGGCCAACACCGCCCGCGCCAACGGTAACGAGCTGGAGCGCACCGAGCAATTCAATCGTCGTGCCCAGGAGTGGGCCCACGCCGAACAACAGGCCCGCCTGGAACTGGCCCAGATCGACGCCCTGCTGCTGGTGCATGCCGAGCAGGAAAAAGCCACTCGCCTGCAACTGCGCAGTGCCCACACCGCATTGGCCCAGGCCAAGTCAGCCTACCAACTGCTCGGCATGCGCTTTACAGGGGCACAGCTTTATCAATGGCTCACCGCGCAACTGAGCACGTTCTATTACGCACTGTATGACAGCGTCCACTCCCTGTGCCTGGCCGCTGAAGCCTGCTGGCAGTATGAGACCGCTGAGAGCCGGCAGTTCTTTCAAGGTGAAGCTTGGCACCACACCTCCCGAGGACTGTTGAGTGCTGAAAACTTGAAACTGAACCTGGTGAAAATGAACACTGCGTACCTGCAGCACACGCCACGCGAGCTGGAAATCAGCAAAACCGTGTCGCTGCGCCATCGCTTGATCGAGTGCTCAGTCATAACCGCAGGACAGGCCTCGCAAACCGCCAAAACCTGGGCCGAGCATAAGGCGGGGCTGGTAAGCAGCGGCACGGTTGGTTTTGCCCTGACCCACGCGTTGCTGGACGAGGACTATCCTGGACACACCCTGCGGCGGATCAAGCACGTCAGCGTCTCACTTCCCGCCACGCTGGGGCCTTATGAAGACATCAAGGCGACATTGACCCAAACCAGTAATAAAACTCAGATGCCTGATGGCACCACCAAAACCGACCTCAGGGCACACCAGCAAATCGCCTTGTCACGCGGGTTGGATGATGACGGCCTGTTTACCCTCAGCTTCGACAACGATCCGCGATACCTGCCGTTTGAATACACCGGAGCCATTTCCAACTGGACCCTGGAATTCCCCAACCCTGCCCAGCAAAAAGCCGTACTCGAATCGATCAACGATATTGTCATTCACCTGAGCTACACCGCCAGGGTGCCAGTGGCCAGCGGGGGCCAGGCATGAACGACGATACGCTCAACCTGCAGGTCAATACCCCGGCCCTGCCCAAAGGCGGCGGCGCCATTCAAGGCGTCGGCAAAGGCTGGGGCGATGTCGGCACCAGCGGTATGGCCACCTTTGAAATTCCCTTGCCGATTTCTCCCGCACGCAGCTATGCGCCGGCCATGTCGCTGGCCTACCACAGCAGCGCCGGTAACGGCCCCTTCGGGTTGGGTTGGGGGGTGCCCCTGCCAGCGGTCAGCCGGCGTACCTCCCATGGCGTGCCGGCCTACACCGAACACGACGTACTGGTGGGCCCCGACGCGCACATATGGCTACCCGAACGCGATGCCGAGGGTGCAATCGTCAGCCGCCGCCCGACCTCGTTCAAGGGTTTGCCACTGACCATTGCATACACGGTCACCCGGCACTTTCCCAGGCTCGAAAGCCACTTCGACCTTATCGAGCACTGGCATAGTGCAACCGATACGGCAGGCTTCTGGTTGATACAAAGTGCCGATGGCAGTCAGCACTTTTACGGGAAAACCCCGTTGGCCCGGATTGCCGATCCGGACCACCCGCACCATGTGGCGCAATGGTTGTTGCAGGAAAGCCTGAATGCCCACGGCGAGCACATTTATTATCACTACAGAAAAGAAACCGATCACTCACGCTACCCGAGGGACTGTCGCGCCCAGCACTACCTGGAGCGGGTCTGCTACGGCAACTTCACCGCCAGGGAGCAGGAACAGCTTTACCTGTGGCAGACCGACGATGAGCCGGACATGGGCTGGCACTTTCAGTTGCTCTTTGACTATGGCGAACGGGCCCTTGAACTGGATCAGCGGCCGACGTTTACGACCACTCGCAAATGGCCGGAACGGCCCGACCCCTGCTCGGATTTTTCGTTCGGCTTCGAGTTACGCACCCTGCGCTGTTGCAGCCAGATTCTGATGTATCACCACTTTCCCAAAGAAGCGCAAATGGGCGCCGACCCGGTGCTGGTCAAACGTCTGCTGCTGGAATACCGCGCCCACAGCCATGTCAGCCTGTTGACTGGGGCCCATGAGCAGGCCTTCGACCGCTCGGGCAATAGCGTGAGCCGCCCGCCGCTGGAGTGTTTTTACCAATCAAGCCAGCTCAAGGTGGACCCGAGCCGCTATCGGCCGTTTAGTTCGCTGCCCGGGCTGCATGACAGCGATCGTTATCAACTGGTCGATTTGTATGGCGAAGGCATACCCGGTGTGTTGTATCGCGCTGAAAAGAGTTGGTACTACCGTGAACCGGTCAGGGCGCAATACACGCAAACCGGCGACGAGATGATTTACGGCGCTGCCCAGGCGTTGGCGCGGGTACCGGTCGCCGACAGCACCCGGCCCATCCACCAGGCGCTGGCCGATGTGAACGGTGATGGCCGTCTGGACTGGCTGGTTGCCCAACCGGGGATGAGCGGCTTTTTCAGCCTGGACGAACAGCGCAATTGGTCAACCTTCACGCCGTTCGATGCGTTCCCGTCAGAATTCTTCCATCCCCAGGGAATACTCGCCGATTTGATGGGGGCCGGGCATCATGACGTTGCCATGATCGGCCCCCGTAGCGTGCGCCTGTATGCCTCTCGCCGAAACACCGGCTTCGCGCCCGCCATCGAGGTGCCTCATACGCTCGACGACGCTTTGCCGATCGTTTCCGCTTCGCCCAACGAACTGGTGGCGTTCAGTGATGTGCTCGCCACGGGCCAGCAGCATCTGGTGCGTATCCGCCATAACGAAGTGAAATGTTGGCCAAACCTGGGTCGAGGACGTTTTGCCCGGGGGTTTGTGTTCGCCACGTTGCCGTTCCTATATGAAACGTTCAAGGCGGCCAATGTACTGCTCGTCGACCTGAATGGAGGGGGTGCTACGGACTTTTTGTATTTGAGCGCCGCTCACCTGAGTATTTTCCTCAATAAAGGCGGTAACGGCTTCGAGGCAAAGGCGATCAACGTGCCGTGGCCAGAGGGCGTGCGGTATGACGACCAATGTCAGGTCAACGTCGTCGACGTGAGCGGCCTGGGCTGTCCGAGCCTGATCCTGACCGCCGCCCACCAGACCGGCGTACATTGGCGCTACGACTTTTTCACCCAAAAACCCTGGTTGCTCCTGCGAACCAACAACAACATGGGCGCTCAGTCCTCGATCAAGTATCGCAGCAGTGCCCAGCAATGGCTGGATGAAAAACGTGAGCGCCAAGGCAACGGCCAGCCTGCTATCTGCCATTTACCCTTTGCGCTGCTGCTGGTCAGTCAACACACGCAGCGAGACGAAATTACCGGCAACCAACTGACCCAACACTGGCGCTATCGCCAGGCTTATTACGACCGCACGGATCGCGAATTTCGTGGCTTCGGGCTTGTGCTGCAAACCGACACCGAAAGCAGCAAAGACACACAACACACCCAGGGTTTCAGCGCACCCGTGCGCACCAAAACCTGGTTTCATACCGGGCAATCCATCGACATGCCCACCCTCGGCCACAGTACTCACGACCCACAGGCCAAGGCCATGGGTCGCACGCTGGTCAGCCGATACAGGGCGACGTCCGGGGCACAGCCGCTGGATCATCACGACGACTTGATCAGCGATCCTGCGCCGTCGCTGGCACGCGAAGTGGCACGCGCACTCAGCGGCAGCGTGCTACGGGTGGAGGTGACAGCGGCGGACCCGGCGCAAGGCGCAGTGCCCTATACAGTCACGCAACAGCGTTATCTGATCCGTGAGCTGGCGCCGAACAGTGCCCATACACCCTATGCCCGGCTACTTCCATTAGCCCTGGAGTCGATCAGCTATCAATATGAAGGGGTGGAAGATGATCCCGTGTGCCAGCACCAGATCAACCTGCGCTGGGATGCCTATGGTTACCTGGTGCATGGCGTCACCCTGCACTATGCCCGCCGTACAAGCGCCAACAGCTCACCGCCCACCGTGCTGGTCGATGAGCATCACAAGCGCTGGTGGCGCGATACCCATGACAGCGCGCAACAGTCCTATTACCTGAGCGAAACGCTGGCACAACACATTCATCTGGACGACGCACAACACTGGCGTCTGGCCTTGCCGTACCGCCAACGACAAAATACCCTGGTGCTGGGCAAAGCCCCCACGGCCTTGGGGTTAGACCTTGGGCGTATCGCCTATGAATGGTTCATCGACAACAGCGACGGGCCATTGGCCGCAGGTGCCAAGCGTGAACTGAGCAGCTTGTCGGTGCAGCGCTATCGGCAAGCCGGTAGTCTCGGTAAAACCCTGGCGCCCGGCGTCGCCACTGCCCAGGCCTTGACCGATTACCTGGAAACCGCAGAGCTGAATGACAACGCCCTGGATGTTTACAAGGACATACCGGCGATGCCCAACCAACCTGCCGTTAACCTGGTGCAAAAGCTCAGCGACAGCGGCTATCACACCATGGCGTTGTTTTTTCTATTCGACGGCGAGGTGCCGCCCGAGGAAAATCGCCTGTGGTCGATTCGCCGGCACTTTCCCCGCTATGGCAAGGCCACCCAGTTTTACCGGATAAGGGCGCTGCGGGCCACCGAGGCCCATGGCGAAACAAGGCTTTACTATGACCCCTACGTGTTGCAAACCGTGCAAGTAAAAATGCCCGACGGTTGCGTGACCAAAGCCGAATACGACTATCAATTGCTGCTGCCGACAAAAATTGTCGACCCCAATGGCAATATTCAAGAAGCGCTTTACGACGGTTTCGGGCAGCTGCTCACCAACACCTTTCACGGTCACGAACAAAGTCGCAGAGTGGGTTTCGACGCATTGGAAAGCTACCGCCCGCTCAAGCATGTAACACCCGAGTTTGCCATAGAGCATGCGCAAAGCGTGTTGCAGAAAATGGCCAGCACACACTGCTACGCACCGTTCAGTTGGATGGGTGCAATCGACTTGGCCTTGGTCAAGCCAGAGTGGATCACTAAAGCCTATCTGCTCCCCAGCGGGCATATACGTATGAGCACGCGGGTACGCCTGAGCGGTCGCCAGGTGCTCAGCGGCAGCGAAAAACACCTCAAGGCGTTGATCGACAAAGCCAGCCAGACACCGGTACATGGGCTCATGTTGCAAGCCGACCGCTACCCGGACGATGCCGCCCAACAGATCCGCATGACCTTGACCTGTTGGGATGGCTTTGGTCGTACCTTGCAGACCAAGCAAAAGACTGAGCCAGGCCTGGCCAATGCGGTCGACGACCAGGGCAATCTGCTGGTCGACGAAATACCTGATACGGCACCCGGCACCTTCAAAAAACAGCTGCGCCAAGTGCAAGCCGCCCCCCGCTGGCGCGTCAGCGAGCGTGTCGAATACAACAACAAGGGCCTGGTCGTTCGCGTCTACCGCCCCTACTTCGCCGACAAGCACGCCTACGTCAACGATCAATCCATGCGCGAACTGGGCCACAGCGACCGACAATTCTACGACCCTCTCGGACGCCCGACACAGACACTGACCGCAGGAGGATTCATGCGGCGCGCCACCTATTGGGCCTGGTACACCGTCAACGAGGATGAAAACGACACGGAGGGAGCACTCCAGGTAACCCCATTGACTGAACAGTAAAGCCTGGGCCAGCGTGGCCACCTCACCGTTGCAAGGCGGCCACGCTGATCCGTTCAGTCAGTGTGTGGCCCGCCCTGAAACCCTGGCGCTGGATATTGAGCTGACCGGTTTGTAGCGACGCCAAAGGGAGGGGTCGGACCGCCAAGGGGCCTCAACCTGTTGTTTCTGGTGATAGAAGGTCACATGGCCTGGCACGCGCGATCGATGCCGATAAAGCCAGCGCAGCTCCGAACCTGCGAAAGAAGTCTCGGTCTTATTGATCACGTTGGCCATATCCAGATGATCAAGCGCAAAATGCACTTGGCGAATGCTCTGAGGGTCCGTCAGAGTCTTCAAAGCCGACTTACTGGCGCGGCTGACCAGCTTGCCCTCGAACGTACTCAAGCTCATGCCATGGTCTAAAAGGGTTTGCTCAAACGAATAGGTGCCAGAAGAATAGTCACTCACGAATTTCTTCGCGAACTCTCGGTTGGCGGCGGTCGACGTACAGCCCGCATACTTCGACTTAATGGCGTCATAGAACTGCTGTGCAACCGGTGCGCCGTGCACCTCGAGCCGTTGCTCGAACTCGTCGACGCTGAGTCTGCCCTCCCCGTACTCAATGAACGTGGAGACACTTTCTTTTTTCAACCTCGCCATCGCCGCCCCCAGCTCTTTAACCCCGAAATAGGTGACCATTGCGTCCCCGCGTGCCGTCAGCTTTGACCAGAAGCTGCGGTAGCTAGCCACGGTACTCCCCTTACCGAAAATGATATCGCCTCGACTGGGTTGAAATTGTTCGCCAAACGACGTTTGCGTGCCGTCGACGTCCGTGAATCGCAGGGGGTTGCCCAACGTCAGCGCGTACAGATTCAGACCGTCCACATCACCCAATGGGTCCGGGCTGATCCAGCGTTGCAACCACGGCGCGTAATACCGCGATCCGTAGTAATACAACCCTGTCGCGTCGCGCTCCTTACCCGCGTAGCGGCGAATCTTATAGGTGGCCCGCTGCGTACCGTTGGTAGCCCACCACGCCGTTGCGCCATAAGGATAATAATGCTCCTGGCTCAACAACTGCGCTTGCTCGTCCAGCTCCAGTAAATGGCTATTGAGGTGATCAAGGATACTGAATTGCAACTGTTCTTCACTCATATCACTGGGGCCACCGGCCTCCCACTGCAACACCGTGACCCGGCCGCCGCCCGTATCAATGTCCAGCACGCTCAAGCGCTTGCCAGGTTGTATATGCAGGTGCAAACCCGGCAAGTAACACGTGATATGTGCATGGGGTTTCTCGGCAACCTGCTGACTTCTGATTTTGGCTGCCCGCTGGCCCTGACTGTCGTAGAGATAACTTTCCACATCAGGGTCACCCTGCTCTCGCTGCACCTGGGTCGCGTGAGTGAGTTGGTTACGCACGTTCCAGCCTAGCTGCTGGCCGCCGCCCAGCATTTGCTGATTACCGTTGGCATCAAACATCGTTGCCCATTGTTGCGGCGCACCGTCAGTGGCCGACAAGGCGCGATTGCTGCCCACAGCTACATTCATGTCCCGGGTATAACCTGCTCCACTGCTCGGCACATGGCGAAGGCGTGTCAAGTTGCCATTCTCATCGTAGGTATAATGCTGGGTGTAATTGCGCCAGAGTCCGGGGTCGGTTGCACCGAACGTCATCCGCTGCGCACTTGCCTGACCACCGCTGCTGCCGGCATTTTCCCGACCGCTGGCCTGGGTTAACTGGTACAAACTGTCGTACTGGTAACGACTGACCGCATCAATGCGAGCATTGCTGTGCCATTTAGTCGGCTGGGCCTGGTCGCTGAGGCTGAGGATGTTACCTACCGGGTCGTACTCGTATACAAGGTCCTGCAGAGGCTTGGCGGCCTCGCCCTTGCGATACACCGTCAGCTGCAACAAACGATTATCCTCAGCGGCGTATTTCGCCATCTTGGTGACGTCATTGCCCATCCGTTCGGACTCCACCAGACCGCTGGCGTTGTACACACGCTGGTTCATCAACACTTGGCGCGTGCCCCCGCGGAGGGTCAGAGCAACCTCCAGCAGCCAGCCTTGTTGCCCATAGCGCCTGTGCCGGCGATTGCCCTTGGCGTCGATCTGCTCCAACAGCGCCCCCAGGGCATCGTAGCGCCAGGTCGTGGTATGGGCGTTGGGCTCTAGCTGTTCGGCTTGATTCTCATCGCTCGATGGCCAGTCAACTGTCGAAGTATCCATGCGAAACCGTCGAGTCTGCTTGATGACGCTCCCACCGACCCCGTACTCACCCATCAACAAAACACCGGCCGGGTCCGCATGACGAATCAGTCGACCACAACGGTTGCCGGCCACCTCGGCGGGCTCGGCTGCCGCATAAGTCAGGCGCTCGACACAGCGCCGCGCCGGCTGATCCGCCGCTTGTTCGAAGATGGCCAAAGGGCGCACCTGGGGATCGTACTCATAACACTGGTGAGAGCCTCGGGCGTCCCAGCACTCCAGCACTTGACCGCCCACGCCCAACAGTGACATCTGCCAGCCGGCGTCCACACTGTCGGTACGCAGCAATTGCCCCGAGAGGCTGTAATACTGGCGCTGATTGGGGCTGACGGTGGCCGGTGCCGACTCACTCAGCGCGTGCAGCCGAGGGTCCCACTGTTCCAGCAGCCAACCTTGGCTGCCAAACACCCGACGGCCGATACGTGCGCGGGGCTGATCCTGGGAGGTGTCACGATGGTAGGCCACACTGCGGACCGCCAAGCCACGAGGGTCAATGGCCGATAGCGTGGGCGTATGTTGGTGTAGCAGATAAGACATGGCGCAATAACCCGAATAGCAAAAGATCAGCCAAGCCTAGAGATAGCTCACACGCACACGCGGTACTGAGGGCAATGTAGTGTGTCGATATATGAATGAGCCGCTGCGCCAGCCCATTCACCCTCCTACTTAGTTAGGCCGCGGGGCTCGGCGCCAGGCCGTCGCCAAGGTCGAATACCCGCCCCTGGCAAACTGTACGAAAAAGCCACGCCATTCGGTCAGCGCGGAAATCATGCCGCGGGCCGCCATCACAATATTGCGCGTCATCCGGCCCTGGGCGGCCACGGGTAAGCCCGTCAGCGCAACGGCCAATGCCTCGACACCGGACGCGGCCCAGTGCGTCCACACCTGATTGAACATTCTGCTCAGCCCACCGTGCATCGTCGCGACAGGGTCCGGCAGCTGCAGGGTTTGGCCATGGGGATCGTGGACGGCCGTCGGGTGACCGCCACGAATCATCGTTCCCATCGCTCCGTCGTAAGCTTCTATTGCAGGTGAGACATTAGGTTGCATCAGCACAGGTACTTCCCCGCCGTATACCGCGTTAGCCACGGTTGCAAGGGCATAGGCCGCCGTCGCCCCGGCGGTGCGCGTCACCCTGCCCCGCAGGGGCGTGCTGCCCCAGGAGACGCCGGTACCGTGCCCACGCATGACCTGCTGCACGAGTTCCCTGGAGAGCGAGCGCACATGCCCGCCCAACCGCTGGACCGCCACCGGGTCCCAGCTGTGCTCCGCTTGATCACCTATCGAGTCGCCATAAACGGCATACCCCATACCCGCGGCACCTGCAAAAAGAGCACCGATCTGTGGCGCATGTTGCGTCCAGTTACCGGCGATACCGGTGCTCATGTGTGCCGTAGACACTGCATCCAGCACCGCGAGGGTAATGCGCAAGATTTGGTTGCGTTGCGCCGTGGGCTGGAGGGTGTTGAAGACCGCCAGATCGACGCCCGTCCAAAGGGTATTGGAGATATAGGTGGATAAACCATCACGAATCGCGGCCGATGAACCGGCCTGTATCCTGGGTCGAAAAACGCGCTCCATCAGCGCGAGCCTGCGGCTGATGGACAGCCTGCGCAGTTGCATCTGGCGCGGCTGCTCCAAAGCCGGTGTCGCCGCCAACCCCTGCTTATCAACCTTGGTAATGGGGTTACCGCCAACCATGGCGTACACATTCAAGCCATCGGCATCGCCGGTCGGGTCCGGGCTGATCCAGCGACACAACCACGGCGCGTAATACCTGAAGCCGTAGTAGGACAGCCCACTGGCATCGCGCTCCTTGCCCGAATAACGGATGAATTTATAGCTCGCTTCGCTGGCGCTTTTCGCCGCCCACCACGCGGTACCGCCGTAGGGATAGTAGCTTTCTTGGCTGAGCAGTTGTGCCTGCTCGCCCAGCTCCATAGTGCTGCTGCCCAAGTGGTCCGACAAGCCATAACGGATCTGCACATCCTGGCGGCCCCCCGAAGGGTGACGATCCCAGGACAGTACCCGAACGGTGAGGGTACCGACGTCGAGGTTGAGTACATTCAGTTGCTCACCCGTTGCACTGTCATGGCGAATCTCCAATCCTGGCAAGTAGCGCACCTGCGCCGTATGCACCACGCCCTTGGCTTGGGTTACCCGGTGCTTGAGGAGGCGTCGACCGGTCGCATCGTACGCGTAGCGTTCCTCATCGTCGTTTCCTCCCTCGCGCAGCACCTGCGTGATGCGCACCAGTTGATTGCGCACATCCCAGCCCATCCCATGGTCGCCCTCCAGCGCTTGCAAATTGCCGTTGCGGTCAAAGTCCTGCCCCAACCCCGGCACAGCACTGCCATCGGCCTGCGGCACGAAATGATTGCTGCGGGCGGCCACGCTCATCTGGCGCGTGAAACCCGTGCCGCTGCTGGGCACATGCTGCAACTCAAGCAAATTGCCGGCCACGTCATAGCTGAACTGCTGGGTGTAACGACGCCAGACGCTGTCGTCAGTCGACCCGAACGCCACCCTCGCCGGTAACGCGGGGCCACCCTTGTTGCCGGCGGTTTCGCGCCCGGTGGCCTTGGTCAATTGCGATAACGTGTCGTACTCATAGACGCTGGCCGAACTGATCCGGGTGTTGCTCGACCATTGTGTCGGCTGGGCCAGATCGTCGATTCGCACAATGTTGCCGACGCAATCATAATCGTAGGTCAGATCTTGCAGCGCTGTGCTCGTCGGCCCTTGCACACGGGCACTCATCTGCCGCAAGCGACCATCGGCTTCACGGTAGAGCAAGGTACGCACAACGCCATTCCCGGCGCGCTCACTGATCACTTGACCCGCCGCATTGTAGCGACGCTGGCCCATTAACTGCGTGCGCACGCCGCCCGTGGGCAACACAAAGATGCTCGCCGGCTGGCCGTCAATGCCATAGGCATACTCAAGGCGATTGCCCTTGGCATCCACATGATGCAGGCGCTCACCCAGCGCGTTGAAACCCGTTGATGTCTGGAAACGCTCAGGTTCCAGGCGCACGTCGCGCTGTACATCGAGCAGCGGCCAACCCAGCACAGCGCTCGCCTGCCGGAAGCGTCGAGTCTGCTGGACAACCCCGCCGTGCAGCCCATAAAACTCGTGGAACAACGAACCGCCGCCGTCATCATGACGAATCACCTGGCCACAGCGATTGCGTGCGGCCTCTTCGTCCGAGCGTGAAGCGTAGGCAAGACGCTCGACACACAGGGGTTGCTCGTCATTGGCCGCCTGCTCGAAGACGGCGACGGGCCGCACGTATTGGTCGTAGTGATGCGCCTGATGGGCGCCCCGCCCATCCCACTCTTCCAGTAACTGCCCGGCCTCACCCGGCAACGTAAGCCGCCAGCCGGCATCCACGCTGTCGATGCGCAACGCATGCCCGCCAAGACTGTAGACCGTGCGTTGATTGGCCTGAGTGCCAGCCTGTGAACGCGACAATTGCAACAGCCGCGGATCCCACTGCTCAATCATCAAGCCAGAACTGCCAAACACCTGACGATGAATACGCACTTGCGGCTCAACCTGTGCCCTTGAGCGGTGATACTCGATGTTACGGACGATCAATCCACGCGGGTCGAAAGCGGCCAGGGATGGCGTATTTCGATGGATGGAATTAGACATGACCTCAAGACCCTATTTCTGAATAAGTAGTCTTGAAAGCCTAAGGATGTTGGGGGGGGAGCAAGGTGGTACTGGAAGATATTTTATGTATCCGGGGCTGGCATCGCCTCGACCCGCTCGCGCGGGTCGAGACGATATTCAATGCCCGCCGGCGCAGGTCGGCGAGGCCGGGGCTGCGTCGATTCTCGCCCATTCTTCAGGCGTGTAGGTATGCAGCGCCAACGCATGAAATTCGCTCATCAGGTCACCCAACGTGGCGTAGACCGTCTGGTGGCGCTTGACGCGGTTAAGCCCCTCGAACTGCTGGCTGACCAGCACGGCCTTGAAGTGGGTCTGCAACCCACGGCTGTGCATGTGGCTTTCATCCAGCACGCTCATGTGTTGCGGGCTCAGGGCGGCGAGCGCCGTTTCGATACGCTGTTGCATGGTCATTCCTGCTTACTTCTTCTTGGCCGGTGCAGCAGCTTTAGGCGTCAGCTCGTTGGTCATGTCTTCCAACAGCTTGTTCACCACCGGCACGGCGCTTTCCAGCTTGGCCTGGGTCATCTGGGCCGATTGCTGGGTCAGTTGCGGCATTTTTTCCAGGACTTTCTTGCCCAGTGGCGACTGGTAGAACGCAACCAGGTCCTTGAGCTCGGATTCGCTGAAGTTAGTGGTGTAGAGCTTGACCATGTCCGGTTTCAGCTTCGGCCAGCCGATAGCCTGGTCCAGGGCAGCGTTAGCCTTGGCCTGGTAGGTGTCCAGTACGGACTGCTTGGCGGCAGGCGCCTTGGTCTGTTCGAAACGCTGGGCGAACATTTGCTGCACTTGCATGTACACCGGGGTACCCAGCTTGTCAGCGTGGGCCAGGGTAAGGAAGGCTTCGGCACTGGCGTTATGGCTGGCGGTATCGGCAAAGACTTGGCCGCTGGCGCAAACCAGAGCAACCGCGGTACAGATGGCACGAAGACGAGTCATCGAGTTTCCTTTCTAGCAGGCGAGGTAAGACCCCAAGGGCGCCCATTCTGCGCCTAAAAAACCTCCCGGCTCAACCCCAGGCCCTGTTGGGCCTGGTTTTGCGGGACTTGCATCCGATGAAAAGTCTTTTAGGGAACCCCCAAAGCCCATCACGGCCTAAACTGCGCAAACGAACCTGAAGGAGTGTGCCCGATGAGCCGTATCGAAACCGACAGCCTGGGAGAAGTCCATGTCCCGGATGACGCTTACTGGGGCGCGCAGACCCAACGTTCACTGGTGAACTTCGCCATCGGCGAGCAACGCATGCCATTGGCGGTACTGCACGCCCTGGCCCTGATCAAGAAAGCTGCGGCGCGGGTCAACGACCGCAATGGCGATTTGCCCGCCGACATCGCCCGCCTGATCGAACAGGCCGCCGATGAAGTGCTCGACGGTCAACATGACGACCAGTTCCCGCTGGTGGTGTGGCAGACCGGCAGCGGCACCCAGAGCAACATGAACGCCAACGAAGTGATCGCCGGCCGTGCCAACGAGCTGTCGGGCAAGACCCGCGGCGGCAAGAGCCCGGTGCACCCTAACGATCATGTGAACCGCTCCCAGAGTTCCAACGACTGCTTCCCCACCGCCATGAGCATCGCGACGGTGCAGGCGGTGAACAAACAGCTGCTGCCGGCGATCACCCACCTGTCGGGTGGGCTGGCAGAACTGTCGGCGCGGCACATGAAGCTGGTCAAGACCGGCCGCACCCACATGATGGACGCCACGCCGATCACCTTTGGCCAGGAAGTCTCAGCGTTTATCGCACAGCTCGATTACGCCGAACGCGCGATCCGCAGCGCCCTGCCCCCAGTCTGCGAACTGGCCCAAGGCGGCACCGCCGTCGGTACCGGGCTCAATTCGCCCCACGGCTTTGGCGAGGCGATTGCCGCCGAACTGGCCGCGCTGTCAGGGCTGCCATTCGTCACCGCACCGAACAAATTTGCCGCCCTCTCCGGCCATGAGCCGCTGGTAACCCTGCACGGCGCCCTAAAAACCCTGGCCGTGGCCCTGATGAAACTCGCCAACGACCTGCGCCTGCTCGGCTCCGGCCCACGCGCCGGGTTGGCAGAAGTGAAACTGCCGGCCAACGAGCCGGGCAGCTCGATCATGCCGGGCAAGGTCAACCCCACGCAGTGCGAAGCGCTGTCGATGCTGGCCTGCCAGGTGCTGGGCAATGACGTGACCATCGGCATTGCCGCCAGCCAAGGCCACTTGCAGTTGAACGTGTACAAGCCGGTGATCATCCACAACCTGCTGGAGTCGATCCGCCTGCTGGCCGACGGTTGCAACAACTTCCAGGAACACTGCATCGCCGGCCTTGAGCCCGACGCCGAGCAAATGGCCGAGCACCTGGAGCGCGGCCTGATGCTGGTGACAGCGCTCAACCCGCACATCGGCTACGACAAGTCGGCGCAGATCGCCAAAAAGGCTTACGCCGAAGGCCTGACGCTACGTGAGGCTGCGCTGGACCTGGGCTACCTCACCGATGAAGAGTTCGACCAGTGGGTACGCCCGGAAAACATGCTGGAAGCCGGTCATTAAGCTCAGGCTTTTGATCTGCTTTTGATCTTGATCTTGATCTAAGGCGCCCCGTTAACCACGATGGCCGAACGCAGGCTTGAATCCGTGGGTAACCCGGCAGGACGCCGGGTTAGCCGCGCTGGGCCAAGGATGGCCCATCGCGGCGGCCCACGGATTCAAGCCTGCGTGCGGGCATGCCGAGCCTAGGCGAGGCACCGAGTGGTGGGGCGAGGACTTTTTGGTTACTTTTTGGTCCTTCAAAAAGTGACCCGCTGTAAGAGCGGAACCATACTCAGCCGTTACCGCAGCAACGGATATGTACTCCGAATAGATACCCCAGCCAACCCACATACCGCCATCGCAGGCAAGCCAGCTCCCACATTTGAACCGGTTTACAAAAAATAAAGCTTCGCCGCCGCCTCGCCGGCCATTAAGACGCCAGCCGCACCCGCCGCGCCCTGAGCCCAGCCAGCAACGACGGCGCCAGCGCCACAGTCGCCGACCCCAACACCACCACCAACGCCCCGGCGTAACCCAGAGCATTAATCTCTTCGGCCTGCACAAAATCCGGCCATAACCACGCCGCCAACGCCACCGCCACAAACGTCACCAACGGCGTCAACGCCAACGTCGCACTGACCCGCGAAGCCTCCCAATGCGCCAGGGCTTCGGCAAACGCACCGTAAGCCACCAGCGTATTCATGCAGCACGCCAGCAACAGCCAGCCCTGCAGCGGGCTCAACTGCAACGCCTCCAGCGGATGCGCCCACGGCGTGAGCAGCACGGCGCACGACAGATAAATCACCATCATCACCTGCAGCGAATTCCACACCGTCAGCAACTGCTTCTGACCCAAGGCATAAAACACCCAAATGGTCGTAGCGAGCAGAATCGTCAACACCCCGGCGGTGTAGGTGCCCAAGGAGGTCAGCATTTCTACCAGGCGCTGGTTGAAAAACAGCCCGAAGCCAATGATCAGCACCACCAGGCCCATGCCTTGCCCCAGGCTGAAACGCTCCTTGAACACAAACACGCTGGCGACCATCAGAAAGATCGGCCCCATCTGCACCACCAACTGCGCCGTGCCAGGGCTGAGCATTTTCAGCCCGACCAGATACAGCACGTAGTTGCCCACCAGCCCGCACACCGCCATGGCTACCAGCCAGCCGCCCTTGGGGCCCAGGACCTTGCGGCTGGGCAGGCGTTTGGTGAGGGCCAGGTAGATAAATAAGCAGCTGCCGGCGACGATCAGGCGAAACCAGGTGACGGTCACCGGGTCCATCACCTGTAGCACTTGTTTGAGTTTGATCGGCAGAATGCCCCACAGAAACGCGGTCAGCAGGGTCAAGCCGAAGCCATAGACCCAGCGGCCGGAAGAGATGTGCATGAGTGCCCCGAATGCCTGAGGAAGTGGAACGGGCATTCTAGGTGGACCAAGGGGGACCTTGGCGAGCGATATTTTCCACAACACCCCAAATCAAAGGCGGGAGCTGGCTTGCCTGCGATGGCGGTGGGTCAGACAAAAAAATCTCGACTGATACACCGCCATCGCAGGCAAGCCAGTTCCCACATGGGCCCATGTTTTTCCAGTGAGATTTAGCGTACGGCTTCAAACAGGCCGGTGGCGCCCATGCCGCCGCCCACGCACATGGTGACAATGCCGTAACGCAGATTGCGTCGTTGCAGCTCGCGAACCAAATGCCCGACTTGCCGCGAACCGGTCATGCCGAAGGGGTGCCCAATCGAGATCGAGCCGCCGTTGACGTTGTACTTGGCGTTATCAATTTCCAGCCGGTCACGCGCATACAGGCACTGCGAGGCAAACGCTTCATTGAGTTCCCACAGGTCGATATCCGCCACCTGCAAGCCCTTGGCCTTGAGCAACTTGGGCACCGAGAACACCGGGCCGATGCCCATCTCGTCCGGCTCACAACCGGCCACGGTAAAGCCTCGGAAAAACGCCTTGGGCTTGAGGCCCAATTGCAGGGCTTTTTCCAGGCTCATCACCAGCGTCATCGAGGCGCCGTCGGAGAGCTGCGAGGAGTTGCCGGCTGTCACCGAGCCATCCTCGGCGAAGACCGGCTTCAACCCTTGCAGGCTGGCGAGCGTGGTGTCAGGTCGGTTGCAGTCGTCGCGATCAACCACGCCCTCCAGCACCTGCACTTCGCCGGTGTGCTTGTCCTCGACCTTGTACTTCACCGCCATCGGCACGATCTCATCACTGAACAAACCATCAGCCTGGGCCTGGGCGGTGCGCTGCTGGCTTTGCAGGGCGTACAGGTCTTGCTCCTCACGGCTGACGTGATAACGGCGTGCGACAATCTCAGCCGTCTGGCCCATGGGGAAGTAGATGCCCGGCACCTGCTCTTTAAGCAGCGGGTTGATCAGGTTGTCCGTGTTGACGCTTTTCATGGTCAGGCTGATCGACTCAACGCCACCGGCGACGATAATGTCGCTGCAACCCGAGGCAATCTGGTTGGCGGCAATGGCAATCGCCTGCAAGCCTGAGGAGCAGAAGCGGTTGAGAGTCATCCCAGCGGTACCGGTGCCCAATTGCGAGAGCACCGCCACATTGCGCCCGATGTTGTAGCCCTGGGCGCCTTCATTGGAGCCGGCACCGACGATGCAATCCTCGACCGTCGCCGGGTCGATGCCATGGCGGGTCAGCAGGGCGTTGACGCAATGGGCCGCCATATCATCGGGACGGGTCTGGTTGAACTTGCCGCGAAAGGATTTGGCCAGGCCGGTTCGCACGCTGTCGACGATCACTACTTCACGCATGGGCTACCTCGATCTTGTCGTTGTTGGGAGATGGATCGAGGATAGAACCGGGCCCTCCTGACTGCGATGATCATTCACCCGGTAGATACAAAAGCATGGTGCAGAACACTGCCTTGTGGCGAGCAGGCTTGTCGGGCCGCTCGCCACAACAAACCCGCTCACCACAGACAACGCTATTTCTTTGTCTTCTTATCGTGCTTGTCAGTCTTATCGAACGCCTCTTCCAGCGCGCGGTTGATGGTGCGCAGCACCTTGACCCGCGCCCAGCGCTTGTCGTTGGCTTCCACCAGGGTCCACGGCGAGACTTCCGTGCTGGTGCGGTCGACCATATCGCCCACGGCGGCGCGGTAGTCGTCCCACTTGTCGCGGTTACGCCAATCGTCCTCGGTGATCTTGAAGCGCTTGAACGGGATCTCCTCACGGGCCTGGAAGCGCTCCAGCTGGGTCTGTTTGTCGATGGCCAGCCAGAACTTGACCACGATCACCCCCGCGTCGCGCAGCTGCTCTTCAAAGTCATTGATCTCGCCGTAGGCCCGCATCCAGTCCGCCGGGGTGCAGAAGCCTTCGATGCGCTCCACCAACACGCGGCCGTACCACGAACGGTCGAACACAGTGAACATGCCGCGTGCCGGGATCTTCTGCCAGAACCGCCACAGGTAAGGCTGGGCACGCTCGTCTTCACTCGGCGCGGCAATCGGCACGATGTGATACTGGCGCGGGTCCAGCGCCGCCGCCACCCGCCGGATCGCCCCGCCTTTGCCCGCCGCGTCGTTGCCTTCGAATACGGTGACCAGCGCGTGCTTGCGCATGCGTTTGTCGCGCATCAGGCCGGAGAAGCGCGCCTGTTCGGTGATCAGCTGTTCTTCGTAATCGTCCTTGTCCAGGTGCAAGGTCATGTCGAGGCTGTCGAGCAGGCTCTTGCGGTCCACCGACGCCAACAACGGCGCCGGGTTCATGCCGCTGGCCTTGCCCTTGGGCAGTTTCAAGGCATTTTGCAGGCTCTCAAGCAGGATTTTGCCCACGGTGAGGCTGCGGTAATTAGCGTCAACGCCTTCGATCACGTGCCACGGCGCGTAGTCACGGCTGGTGCGGCGCAGAATGCGCTCGCCGAAATGCACAAACTTGTCGTAGGTCTCCGATTGCTGCCAGTCCAGCGGGCTGATGCGCCAGCTGTGCAGCGGGTCATCGGCCAAGGCCTTGAGCCGCGCTTTCATCTGCTTCTTGGACAAGTGGAACCAGAACTTGAAGATCAGCGCGCCTTCGTCACAGAGCATCTTTTCCAGGCGCTCGGCACCGGCGATGGCCTGGTCCAGGCGGGCGTTCTTGAGCTGGCCGTGCACCCGGCCTTGCAGCATCTGGCTGTACCAGTTGCCAAAAAAGATGCCCATGCGGCCTTTGGCGGGCAGTTGCCGCCAGTAGCGCCAGGCCGGCGGGCGCGCCAGTTCTTCGTCGGTCTGCTGGTCGAAGGTGCGCACCTCGATCAGGCGTGGGTCCATCCATTCATTGAGCAGCTTGACGGTCTCGCCCTTGCCGGCGCCTTCAATGCCGTTGATCAGGATGATCACCGGGAAGCGCTTCTGCTGTTGCAGCTCGTACTGCACCTCCAACAAGGCCTCGCGCAGGGCCGGCACTTCGGCGTCGTAGGTGTCTTTGTCGATGGCGTGACCGATTTCGGCGGATTCGAACATGGGCAGCTCCGTTTCAAGATGGCTCAAGACTAGCGGATTGGGCAACAATGCGCGGGAGGAAATTCCACACGTAGTTGCCTTGGGTCAATTCAACGTCTATTGATCAGCTAGAATGGCCGCCTTGTCTTTACCGAGCCGCCCATGAACCCCATCACCCACGCCCAGCTCGACTGGGATGACCAAGGTCGCCCGCACTCGCGGGTCTTCGACGATGTGTATTTTTCCGACAAATCCGGCCTTGAAGAAACCCGCTATGTGTTCCTCGAACAGAACCGTTTGCAGGAGCGTTTTGCCGCCTTGCCGGCGGGCGGACGATTGGTGATTGGCGAGACCGGTTTCGGCACCGGCTTGAATTTTCTCTGCGCCTGGCAGCTGTTTGAGCAACACGCGGTGGCCGGTGCACGCCTGCATTTTGTCAGCGTGGAAAAGTACCCACTGAGCCACGCCGACCTGCAACGCGCCCTCGCCCTCTGGCCGGAACTTGCGCCCTTCGCCGAGCAATTGTTGGCCCAGTACATTGCCATCCACCCAGGCTTCCAACGCCTGGTGCTGGACAATGGCCGTGTGACCCTCACGCTGTTGATCGGTGACGCCCTGGAGCAACTGCCGCAGCTGGATGCACAGGTTGACGCGTGGTTTCTCGACGGCTTCGCACCGGCGAAAAACCCCGACATGTGGACCGCCGAACTGTTTGCCGAACTGGCCCGCTTGGCCGCACCGGCTTCAACCATCAGCACCTTTACCAGCACCGGCTGGGTACGGCGCCTGATCAATGCCGCCGGGTTCAAGATGAAGCGCACGCCGGGCATCGGGCATAAATGGGAGATCCTGCGCGGTGAGTTTCTCGGCTGGCCCGAGGACGCGACACCACTGGCCAAAGCCAAACCCTGGTTCTCCCGCCCGGCAACTGTCGAAGGCGAGCGCCACGCCATGGTCATCGGCGGCGGCTTGGCCGGTTGCGCCACTGCCGCCAGCCTGGCCGCGCGCGGTTGGCGCGTCAGCTTGGTGGAGCGCCACGCCGCCCTGGCCCAGGAAGCGTCCGGCAACCCGCAGGGCGTGCTGTACCTCAAGCTGTCGGCCCATGGCACGGCGTTGTCGCAACTGATCCTCAGCGGCTTCGGCCACACGCGACGTCTGTTGGAGCACCTGCACCGAGGTGTCGATTGGGATGGCTGCGGTGTGCTGCAACTGGCGTTCGACGCCAAGGAAGCCCAGCGTCAGGCACAACTGGCTGAGGCGTTTGCGCCCGAGTTGCTGCACCTGCTGGACCGTGAACACGCGCAACAACAGGCCGGCATCGACCTGGCCCAGGGCGGCCTGTTTTTCCCGCAAGGCGGTTGGGTGCATCCGCCCGCGCTGTGCCACTGGCAAGCGGCGCATCCGCTGATTGAGGTGCTCCCCCATCACGATGCCCTGGAGCTGCACCGGGTCAACGACCAGTGGCAGGCCCGCGACGGTGACTGCGTGCTGGTAAGCGCCAGTGTGGTGGTGCTCGCTGGAGCCGCCGACATCAAGCGGTTCCCACTGAGCGCCGACTTGCCGCTCAAGCGTATCCGCGGGCAAATCACCCGGCTGGCGCAAACGGCGGCGAGTACGGCCTTGGCCACGGTGGTCTGCGCCGAAGGCTACGTCGCGCCCGCCCGGCTTGGCGAGCACACCTTGGGCGCCAGTTTTGATTTCAACAATGAAGACCTCACGCCCACCGTCGCCGAACATGCCGGCAACCTCGAAATGCTGCGGGAGATTTCTGAAGACCTGCTGCAGCGCCTGGGCGCCGACGCACTGGCTCCCGAACAGTTGGAAGGCCGCGCTGCTTTCCGCTGCACCAGCCCTGACTACCTGCCGATCGTCGGGCCGTTGGCCGACCAGGACGCCTTCCGACACGCCTATGCCGTACTCAGCAAAGACGCCCGCCAAGTGCCGGACACGCCTTGCCCGTGGCTGCCAGGGTTGTACATCAACAGCGGCCACGGCTCACGCGGGCTGATTACCGCGCCACTGTGCGGCGAGTTGCTGGCAGCCTGGCTCAGCGACGAGCCGCTGCCCGTTCCGGCCAGCGTGGCAGAGGCCTGCCACCCGAATCGGTTTGCCCTGCGCGCACTGGTCAGAGGCAAGGCAGCGACACAGAAATAGCGGGATTGCAGGCGTCGCGGCAATTTGCCTTATAACTTATCGGTCTAAAACTCCACGCATAGCACTGGGTCAGTTTCTGGGTACGCGCCCTTCGGGCGTATTGAGTATTGACCCTCCCCAACGGAAAAACCGGTAAGGAATTTATGTGCGGATTAGCTGGAGAATTACGTTTCGATGCCCAACCTGCCGACCTGGCAGCGATTGAGCGCATCACCCATCACCTGGCCCCTCGCGGCCCCGACGCCTGGGGCTTCCACGCCCAAGGGCCGATTGCCCTGGGCCACCGGCGCCTGAAAATCATGGACCTCTCGGACGGCTCGGCCCAGCCGATGGTCGACGCCCAGCTTGGGCTGTCGCTGGCGTTCAACGGCGCCATCTATAACTTCCCGGAATTGCGGCAAGAACTGGAAGCCCTGGGCTATGCCTTCTATTCCGGCGGCGACACCGAAGTGCTGCTCAAGGGCTACCACGCCTGGGGCGAAGCACTGCTGCCCAAGCTCAACGGCATGTTCGCGTTTGCCATCTGGGAGCGCGACGCGCAGCGCCTGTTTATCGCCCGTGACCGCCTGGGCGTGAAGCCTTTGTACCTGTCGCGTACCGGCCAGCGCCTGCGCTTCGCCTCGGCCTTGCCGGCACTGCTCAAGGGCGGCGATATCAACCCGATCCTCGACCCGGTCGCGCTTAACCACTACCTGAACTTCCACGCCGTAGTACCGGCGCCGCGCACCTTGCTGGCGGGCATTGAAAAGCTGCCGCCGGCGAGCTGGATGCGCATCGACGCCCATGGCGACACCGAGCAGAAAACCTGGTGGACCCTGCCCTACGGCCCCCATGAGGATGAAAAAAACCTCACGCTGCAAGACTGGACCGACCGCGTGCTCGACAGCACCCGCGAAGCCGTGGCGATCCGCCAACGTGCCGCCGTGGACGTCGGCGTGCTGCTGTCCGGCGGTGTCGATTCGAGCATGCTCGTCGGCCTGCTGCGTGAAGTCGGCGTGCAGGATTTATCGACCTTCTCCATCGGTTTTGAAGACGCCGGTGGCGAGCGCGGCGACGAGTTCCAGTACTCGGACCTGATCGCCAAGCACTACGGCACCCGTCACCACCAACTGCGCATCGCCGAAAGCGAAATCATCGAGCAACTGCCGGCGGCATTCCGCGCCATGAGCGAGCCGATGGTCAGCCACGACTGCATCGCCTTCTACCTGCTGTCGCGAGAAGTGGCCAAGCATTGCAAGGTGGTACAAAGCGGCCAGGGCGCCGATGAGCTGTTCGCCGGTTACCACTGGTACCCTCAAGTGGACGGCGCCAGCGACCCGTATGCCGCCTACCGCGACGCGTTTTTCGACCGCAGCTACGACGATTACGCCGCCACCGTCGCGCCGAAATGGCTGACCGCCAATGACGCCGCCGGTGACTTTGTGCGCGAACATTTCGCCATGCCGGGCGCCGACGCCGCCGTGGACAAGGCCCTGCGCCTGGACAGCACGGTGATGCTGGTGGACGACCCGGTCAAACGCGTCGACAACATGACCATGGCCTGGGGCCTGGAAGCGCGCACGCCGTTTCTGGATTACCGCCTCGTCGAACTCTCGGCCCGCGTACCCGGCAAGTTCAAGTTGCCCGACGGTGGCAAGCAGGTGCTCAAAGAGGCCGCGCGCCGCGTCATCCCGAGCGAAGTCATCGACCGCAAGAAAGGCTACTTCCCCGTGCCGGGCCTCAAGCATTTGCAGGGCGACACCTTGAACTGGGTGCGAGAACTGCTGCTGGACCCGAGCCAGGATCGCGGCCTGTTCAACCCGGCCATGCTTGACCGCCTGTTGACCGACCCGCAGGGCCAACTGACCCCGCTGCGTGGCTCCAAGCTGTGGCAACTGGCGGCGCTGAACCTGTGGCTCAGCGAACAAGGAATCTGATTGATGAAACCTCTCGCAGCGGCTTACAGCCAACGCTTGCTCAAGGGCCAGGCGCCGACCTACGAGCGCCTGCAAGCCCGCCTGGCGGAAGATGGCAGCCCGCTGGGCGCCGAACCGATTGCCGTGCATTGCGGCTGGGGCCGGTTGTTGATCGGCCACACCTTTGCGGACCCGGCGAGCCTGGCTCAGGAACTGCTGCATGAGCAGCCTGGCGAACGCGACATCGCGCTGTACGTGGCCGCGCCCCAGCAGATCCTCGGGATTGATCCGCAGCAGCTGTTCCTGGACCCGTCCGACACGTTGCGCCTGTGGTTCAGCGACTATCGGCCCGCCACCCGCGTGTTTCGCGGCTTTCGTATTCGCCGGGTGCAAACTGAAGCCGATTGGGCGGCAGTCAACCAGCTGTATCAAGGCCGCGGCATGCTGCCGGTCGACGCCGAGCGCCTGACCCCGCGCCATCAAGGTGGCCCGGTGTATTGGCTGGCCGAGGACGAAGACAGCGGCGCGGTGATCGGCGGCGTGATGGGCCTCAATCATCAAAAAGCCTTTCACGACCCGGAAAACGGTTGCAGCCTGTGGTGCCTGGCCGTCGACCCACAGTGCACACGCCCTGGCGTGGGCGAGGTGCTGGTGCGCCACTTGGTGGAGCACTTTATGAGCCGTGGCCTGAGCTACCTCGACCTGTCGGTGTTGCACGATAACCGCCAGGCCAAGAGCCTCTACGCCAAGCTGGGTTTTCGCGCGCTGACCACCTTTGCGATCAAGCGCAAGAACGGCATCAACCAGCCGCTGTTTCTCGGCCCCGGCCCGCAGGCCGGGTTCAACCCATACGCGCGGATCATTGTCGAAGAGGCTCACCGGCGCGGCATTGATGTGCACGTCGATGATGCCGATGCCGGCCTGTTTACCCTCAGCCATGGCGGGCGCCGCGTGCGCTGCCGTGAATCCCTGAGCGACCTGACCAGCGCCATCAGCATGACCCTGTGCCAGGACAAAAGCCTGACCCACAAAGTGCTCAAAGCGGCCGGTTTGAACCTGCCCTCGCAGCAATTGGCGGGCAATGCCGACGACAACCTGGAGTTCCTCGACGAACACCAGCGCATCGTGGTCAAGCCGCTCGATGGCGAGCAAGGCCAAGGCGTGGCGGTGGATCTGCAGACCATCGAGGACGTGCAGAAAGCTGTCGAAGCGGCGCGTCAGTTCGACAGCCGTGTGCTGCTCGAAAGCTTTCACGAAGGCCTCGACCTGCGCATCCTGGTGATCGGTTTTGAAGTGGTCGCCGCCGCCATCCGTCGCCCGGCCGAAGTGACCGGCGACGGCCAGCATTCCATCGGCGCCTTGATCGAAGCCCAAAGCCGTCGGCGCCAAGCCGCCACCGACGGCGAAAGCAAAATCCCGCTGGACGCCGAAACCCAACGCACCCTGCATGCCGCCGGTTACGACTACAGCAGCATCCTGCCACGTGGCGAAACCCTGGCGGTACGCCGCACCGCCAACCTGCACACCGGCGGCTGCCTGGAAGACGTCACGGCGATTCTGCACCCGACCCTGGTCGACGCCGCCGTACGCGCCGCCCGCGCGCTGGACATTCCCATGGTCGGCCTGGACCTGATGGTGCCCGCCGCCGACCAACCCGAGTATGTGTTTATCGAAGCCAACGAACGGGCCGGCCTGGCCAATCACGAGCCGCAACCGACTGCGGAGAAGTTTGTGGATTTGTTGTTTCCGCATAGCCAGCCGACCGCTTGAGAAATGTGTCGCCTGCACCGGCGCTATCGCGGGCAAGCCCGGCTCCCACAGTTGAATGCACTCCAATGTGGGAGCCGGGCTTACCCGCGATAAGGCCAGTACAGGCGATGGATTTCCAGCTGACCTGTTCCCCTCATCGAAACCATCGATGCCCTCACCTCATCAGGAGTTTCCATGACTCGAACCATCCCCGAACCGGACCTGAACTACCTGCAAAAAGTGCTGCTGGAAATGCTCGCCATTCCCAGCCCTACCGGGTTTACCGACACCATCGTGCGCTACGTCGCCGAACGCCTGGAAGAACTGGGCATCCCCTTTGAGATGACCCGGCGCGGCACCATTCGCGCCACCCTCAAGGGCCAGAAAAACAGCCCCGACCGCGCAGTGTCCGCGCACTTGGACACCATCGGCGCCGCCGTACGTGCAATCAAAGACAACGGCCGCCTGACCCTCGCTCCGGTCGGTTGCTGGTCCAGCCGTTTTGCCGAAGGCAGCCGCGTCAGCCTGTTTACCGACAACGGCGTGATCCGTGGCAGCGTGTTGCCGTTGATGGCCTCCGGGCACGCCTTCAACACCGCCGTGGATGAAATGCCAGTGAGTTGGGACCACGTGGAATTGCGCCTCGACGCTTACTGCGCCACCCGCGCCGACTGCGATTCCTTAGGCATCAGCATCGGTGACTACGTGGCCTTTGACCCACTGCCCGAGTTCACCGAGAGCGGGCATATCAGCGCGCGTCACCTGGACGACAAAGCCGGTGTCGCCGCCCTGCTCGCCGCGCTCAAGGCGATCATCGACAGCGGCGAACCCTTGCTGATCGACTGCCACCCGCTGTTTACCATCACCGAAGAAACCGGCAGTGGCGCCGCTGCTGCCCTGCCGTGGGACGTGAGTGAGTTTGTTGGCATCGACATCGCCCCGGTCGCACCCGGCCAGCACTCCAGCGAGCACGCCGTGAGCGTGGCGATGCAGGATTCCGGCGGGCCGTATGACTATCACCTGTCCCGGCACTTGCTGCGCCTGGCCTCGGACAATGACCTGCCAGTGCGGCGCGACCTGTTCCGCTATTACTTCAGCGACGCGCATTCGGCGGTGACTGCCGGCCACGACATTCGCACCGCGCTGCTGGCGTTTGGTTGCGACGCGACCCACGGTTACGAGCGCACGCACATCGACAGCCTGGCGGCGTTGAGTCGCCTGTTGGGCGCGTACATCCTCAGCCCGCCGGTATTCGCCAGCGACGCGCAACCGGCCCAGGGTTCGCTGGACCGCTTCAGTCATCAGATCGAGCATGAAACGCAGATGGAGAGCGACACTCGCGTGCCGTCGGTGGACAGCTTGGTGGGCCAGAAGTCCTGACACGGGCACACCGGATACTGGCAAGACGGATCCCGGCGCAGTAGCATCGCCGGGATTCTACCTCTGAGGCTTTTATGCTGATTCCCTACGACGCACTTGAAGTCGACACCCTGACGCGCCTCATCGAAGACTTCGTGACCCGCGACGGCACGGACAATGGCGATGAGACGCCCCTGGAAACCCGCGTATTGCGTGTGCGACAGGCGCTGACCAAGGGCCAGGCGCTGATTGTGTTCGACCCTGACAGTGAGCAATGCCAGTTGATGCTCAAGCACGATGTGCCCAAGCATCTGTTCGATTGAGGGTGTTTTACGGGTTGGTTTGGGCTTGTGTGGCTTGGCGTTCGAGGATTTTCTGATACACCTCGGCGCGGTGTATGTTGACCCCTATCGGAGCCTGGATACCGAATTTTACTTGGGTGCCGTTTAGTTCGAGGATGTGCAAGGTGATGTCATCGCCGATAGAGATGATTTCGCCTATGGCGCGGCTTAAGACCAGCATGGCGGTTGTCCTTTTGGAGTGACAGGACCTTGACCATGCGCGCTTGGGTGGGGGGCGACAATGGCTTGCCGTTAAATCAGACGAGACCTACATTTATAGGTAATTTGCCTGACAGACATGGGTTGATTAGGGGGGGGTTGGGGTTGTTGAGTACATATCCGTTGCTGCGGTAACGGCGGCTATTGGTTCCGCCCTTACGGCGGGTCACTTTTGGAAAAGAGCCCCAAAAGTAACCAAAAGGGCTCTTGCCCCACCACTCGGCACCTCGCCTAGGCTCGGTGTGCCCTCACTCCGGCTTTGGACCGTGGGCCGCCGCCATGGGCCATCCTTGGCCCATCGCGGCTAAACCGGCGTCCTGCCGGTTTACCCACGCTCCAAAGCCTGCGTTCGGCCAGCGTGGTTAACGGGGCGCCTAAGATCAAGATCAAAAGCAGATCAAGATCAAAAGCAAGAGCACGGCGGCCTAGTAGCCGACCTGAGTGGTTAGATCAAAAGCAAAACCGAGGCGGCCTGACAGCCGACCTAATCGTGGAGGCTGAACTCAATCAAATGTGGGAGCTGGCTTGCCTGCGATGGCATCAACTCGGTGTACCTGATACACCGAGATGCCTGCATCGCAGCGGTGCGGCGATCCGACAAGCCAGCTCCCACAGAAAAGCAGAGCACTGCAGTGCTGGCAGCCGAACTCGGTCAAAATTGTGGGAGCGGGCTTGCTCGCGAATGCGGTGGGGCAGTTACACATGAGCTGACTGACCCACGCCTTCGCGAGCAAGCCCGCTCCCACATTGGGATTTCATTACATCAGCTAGATAGGATGGTGCTCTGCTTCTGCTCTGCTTTTGCTTCAACCACTCAGGTCGGCTACTAGGCCGCCGTGCTCTTGCTTTTGATCTGCTTTTGATCTTGATCTGAGGCGCCCCGTTAAACCACGATGGCCGAACGCAGGCTTGAATCCGTGGGTAACCCGGCAGGACGCCGGGTTAGCCGCGATGGGCCAAGGATGGCCCATGGCGGCGGCCCACGGATTCAAGCCGGAGTGAGGGCATGCCGAGCCTAGGCGAGGCACCGAGTGGTGGGGCAAGAGCCCTTTTGGTTACTTTTGGGGCTCTTTTCCAAAAGTGACCCGCCGTAAGGGCGGAACCCTAAGTGGCCGTTACCGCAGCAACGGATATGCCCCCCACCAAAACCTCACCCCCTAACCGCCTGCGCCTTAGCCCGCATCTTATCCGCCATCGAAGCCATCTCGTCATACAGCAACTGCGGGTTCTTCTGCTTCAACGCCCAAGCCATACGCCCCTGCTCATGCGGCAGAATCATAAACTCCCCCTCCGCCACCCGCTGGTAAATATAGTCAGCAATGTCCGCCGCCGAAATCGGCGAACTCTCGAGCAACTTACCCACCTGCGCCTTCATCGCCGGGGTAGGCCCGCGAAACGAATCCAGCAAGTTGGTCTGGAAAAACGACGGGCACACCACATGCACACCCACTTCCTGCTGCTTGAGTTCCACCAGCAAACTCTCCGACAACGCCACCACACCCGCCTTGGCCACGTTGTAGTTACTCATCGCCGGCCCCTGCATCAGTGCTGCCATTGAGGCGATGTTGATGATCCGGCCCTTGCTCTTCTCCAACAGCGGCAGAAACGCCTTGCAGCCCTTGACCACGCCCATCAGGTTAATCGCGATCTGCCAGTCCCAATCCTCCAGAGACAACTCGGCGAAAAAACCACCCGAGGCGACGCCGGCATTGTTGACGATCACATCAACCCCACCCAGCTTGACCTCGCAGGCCTGGGCAAACGCGGTGAGCTGGCTGTAATCGCGCACATCACAACGCTGGATAAACCCATCGCCACCCGCCTCGCGCACCAGCCTGAGGGTTTCCTGCAAGCCAGGCTCACTGACATCCGACAAGGCCAACTGCCAGCCCTCACGGGCCCAGCGCAGCGCGATTTCGCGACCCAGGCCGGACCCGGCGCCGGTGATCATCATGCGATTTTGCATAGGAAAGTAGCCTTGTGGTTCACGGAAGAAGTGATCGGCAGTGTAGCGAAGGTTTTTCCCACACCCACGCACCATCCAATTGATGAATGCCTCGGGCAAACCTGGGGCCGGGTGGGAGAGCTACGTATAGCGTAAGTTCAATCTTTTTCAACTAATACGGCGTATTTGCGAACGCATTAAAAGAAATAAGCAAGTTTGCAAAATGCTTTAAAAAACCAGGGAATTTTCTGCCGACCGGTACAGTCGGAGTTAATAAGGCGTCTGTATTAAGGTGACGGCCTAGCGTTTAATAACCGGTCTTTGCAGAAGGCCTATAAGGAAAAAAACTATGAGCCTCATTCTGATCATTATCCTGATCCTACTGCTGGTAGGCGGCCTGCCAGTATTCCCGCACTCGCGTAACTGGGGCTATGGCCCGTCGGGTATTCTGGGCGTTGTCCTGGTCGTCCTGCTGGTGCTGTTGTTGCTCGGTCGGATATAAACACCGGACAAAAAAAGAGGCCTCATTGAGGCCTCTTTTTTATTGCCGTTAAATTAGTCCGGCTTACCGTCGATAACACCGGCGGTGTTATCCAACAAGCTCTTGGTCGCTGTCTGCAGGAACGATTCGAGTTTCTGCTTCAGCGCCGCTTCGTCCGGCGATTCAGGGATCACTTTACCGGTCGGGTTAGCGCCCAGTTCGTATTCCCACAGTTTGGGTGGCATTTCCTTTGGCAGTACCAGGATACGGTCTGCGGTGACCAAGGCCACCGTCTGGTCGCTGCCCGACGGCTTGATCACACCAAAGCCCTTGTCGCCTTCCGGCAGGTTCAGCAGGTCACGGCCCCAGCACTGGTGCAGGGTGTCGCCACCGAGGCGGCCCATGATGGTCGGCACGATGTCGATCTGGGTGCCCACGGTGTGGTCACGCTCGCCGAACTTCTCCTGCATGCCCGGTGCAATCATCAGCATCGGCACGTTGAAGCGGCCCAAGTCCATTTCGGTGATCTGCTGTTCGTTGCCGAAGCCGTGGTCACCCACGATCACGAACAGGGTTTCTTTGAAGTACGGCTCTTTACGAGCCTTTTCAAAGAACTGGCCCAGGGCCCAGTCGGAGTAACGCATGGCCGTCAAATGCTCGTTGAGGCTGCCACGGTCGGTGACTTTCTCTACCGGCAATGGCGTCGGCAATGCGTACGGCGTGTGGTTGGACAGGGTTTGCAGCAGCGCGTAGAACGGCTTGCCGCCTTCGCGGGCTTTCAACTCTTCCAGGCCACGGGTGAACATGTCCTGGTCGGACACACCCCACGTCGGGTCGGAGAACACCGGGTTGACGAAGTCATTACGCCCGATGAAGTTGGTCATGCCCTGGTTGCTGAAGAAGCCCGACTGGTTGTCCCAGGCGAAATCGCCGTTGTAGACATACACGTCGTCAAACTTGCGCGCGCTGAGCAACTGCGGCAGGCCCGACAGATTGTGGCTGCCTTCCGGGGTCTGCATCAGGTATTCGAAGCCCGGCAGGTTCGGGAAGCAGGCCATGGTGGCGAACATACCCTGGTGGGTGTGGGTGCCGTTGGAGAAGAAGCGGTCGAACAGCAAGCCTTCTTTGGACAACTTATCGAAGTACGGCGTGATGTTGCCTGGGCGGCCCAGCGCACCGACCGAGTGACCGGCGAAGCTTTCCATCAGGATCACTACAACGTTCTTGATCGGCAGGGTCTTCTCGGCCGGTGGCGTGTAGTCACGGCGCACCGCTGCGGTGTCGGTATCCACCAGCTTCTCTTGCGGCAGCACCAGCATGTCACGCACGGTTTGGGTAGCCAGCGGCTGATCGAGGGTGGCCTTCCAGATGTTGGAACGCTCCTCAGAGAAACGCGACTTGGCCGCGGCGATCAGCGACAAGGTGCCGTTCAAGCCCAGTTGGTTGGCGAAGTTCGATTCGGTGGTGTAGACATCACCCCAACGCAGCGGCGGGCCCTGGCGCAGGGTGCCACGGATGGCGACCACGGCGATCAACAGGCAGACCACGAACACCGCGATGCGGCTGTACCACGGCGCCACTTGGCGGGTGCCGATGCTGCCGCCGCTGAACGGGCCACGTGGGCGCGTCGCACGGTCGGCGCCTTTGAAGGCGATGCTCAGGATCAGTGTGCCCACGGCCCAGGCCAGCAGGTAGCGCACCACCGGGAAACCGTACCAGAGCATGCTCATCACGGTTTTCGGGTCTTCCTTCACGTACTGGAAGACCAGGCCGTTGAGGCGCTGGTGGAACTCGCGGTAGAAGTCCATTTCCATCAAGCCCAGGAACAGGGCAATGCTGGACACCACGGTCAGCCACAAACGGAAGAACCCGCGCGCCGCCATGGCCCTTACGCTGAACAACGCCAGCAGCAGCGGGACCAGCGCGTACATCACAAAGCGTATGTCGAAGCGCGTGCCGTTGACGAACGCTTCCAGGAAGGTCGAGGCAGGCGTGTCGAGGATCATCTCGCGGTTATAGGCCAGCAGCGCCAGGCGCAGCAGGGAGAACATCACCATCATGACCAGTGCGCAGAGCAGTGTGTACGCCAGATGGGATTTGACGGTCGGTTGCAGCAGGCGATTAGAAGCTCGCTGCTGACTCAGGGCGTCCGGGTTTGCCATGTCGTTTCAGGACCCATTGGAAGTTTAAGTTACGAAAAAATGCAGTGGCGTCCGTCCCTCGCCCAGGCTGGCTGGGGTAGGCGGTTAACGCGGTGGCGCAAATGGTGCCCGATCAATGGCAGCAACGCTATTAATTACTGAACGTGCGCCGCCCTTGCGCCTTTAACGGCACTTGAGATAGAGCCGTGGCAGCGTCATAAAGCCGGAGAATTGTCTTGGAAAAGATGTGAAAATTTCGTACACCGAATACTTTCGACACACAAAACTTTAAATACGCTAAAAACCAATGTGGGAGCGGGCTTGCCCGCGATAGCTGTATGTCAGCCAGCAGAACTGTGGCTGATAAACCGCTATCGCGGGCAAGCCCACTCCCACATTTACTGTGCCCACTCAGGATAAGAGTGAGCGCTGGTGGCGTCAGATCCGCACGTTGCCCCGTGGCCCGGCGATTGCCCAGATGATCAGGCCCAGCACCGGCAACAGCAGGATCAGCAGAATCCACAACACCTTGGCCCCGGTGCTTGCGCCGCTTTTGAACACGTTGATGATCGCCCAGATATCCAACGCCAGGATGATCAGGCCAATCAGGCTATTAAAAGTGGAACCCATGGTGTCGCTCCTAAGTGAGGGCATGCACTTGTAGGATAGTCAGCCCTGGCAGGGGTTCCGTTTTATTTCAGACGTGTAAGGCGACGCGCAGCGCTTCCAGGGACGGCTCGGCCTTGATGCCGACTTCAGCGCACAGTTGCAGCACACGCGGCAGGTCGTTGCCGTAGACCAGCACCGCCTGGATTTCGTCGTCCAGCAGTTGGCTGAAGTTGAGCAGCACATAACCGCCATCTTCGGGGCTTAAGGCACTCATCTGGATCTGGATGCGGTTCAGCGCAGTGAGGTCTTCGGTCTTGGCCAACTGCTTGGGCTTGAGATTGAACGCTACGCCCGGGCCAAACGACGCGACGATCTGCGCGAACAGGTCGGCATAGGTGTCGGCCTGGAACAGCACGGTCTCCGGTAGGCTACCGACTACGACCCACTCTCCCAGCGCAATCGGGAAGCTGTCGTCGTAGTTGATATCCGGGTTGGCTGCCAGAAAGGCTGCAGGGTCGGCGTAGGCCTGGGCCGCTTCCTCGGCGATGCGCGCTACTTCGTCCTCGCCCATGACGCCGGCGCTGATTTTGCTGATGAGTTCGACGAGGGCGGTTTTCATGGGGTGATCCTGTGGCGAGCTGGTTTTTGAGGGCGCGTAGCCTACACCAGTTTCTGCAACTGCGCCGTCGTATCCACCGCGCCCATGGTCTGAGCCGCCGCCAGTGCAGTCGCGCCCTGGGCATCAGTGGCCTTGGGGTTGGCGCCTTGGCCGAGCAGGTAGTCGACCATGTCGACACGGTTGAACATCGCCGCCATCATCAACGCCGTACGGCCGTCCGAGGAGGCCGCGTCTACCGGCGCGCCGCCGTCGATCAGCGCCTTAACCACCGGCAGGTTGCCTTTGAACGCCGCACCAGCCATTGGCAGTTGGTTCTTGTCGTTGGCGATTTGCGGGTCAGCCTTGAATTCCAGCAGTACTTTTACCGCGTCAGCGTGGCCGTGATAGGCCGCGAGCATCAGCAAGGTGTCGCCATTGTGGTTGCGCAGGTTGGGGGGCAAGCCTTTGGCCAGCAGTGCGGCGAGCATGGCGGCATCGCCTTTGCGCGCCACGTCGAAGACTTGCTCGGCAAATTCAGCGGCTTCGTCTTCGGTCATTTGTTTAGGCTGGTCTGACATGTGGGGCTCCTTAACTGGGTGCTGCTTCTGGAATAAAGAATAGGCGCCCAGTGTCGCGATGGAGTTCCCCACTGTCATGGCTTTTTTACCAAAAGCCGCCATAGGCACAATCAATAGCGCTGCTTTTAATAACGCTGTTCTTAATAACGCTGCTCTTAATAACGCTGCTCTTAATAACGAAAGTGCCCGCCCTGAATCTGCGCCAACAATTGGCCGGTCACCGGTACATAGCAGTCCGACCCCGGCAGCCAGGCATACACCGGGTCGTTACCCGCTTTGTCCGGGTCGAAGGCCTCCTCCTTGAGCCGCACTTTCTGGTACTTGAAGGTGCCGGTGGTTTCCATCTTCACCTTGATCCGCAGGAACAACGGCACCGCGTAAGGCGGAAGTTGGCCGTGAGCGAACTGCAGCAATTCACGCATATCAAGGGAGGCCAGGGACTCACTTGGGGTGATGGCGACCATGCCGGCGCGGCCATTGGTGTTTTCGATCTCGACACCGTAGGCCACCACTTCGGCGATCTGCGGGTGTTGCAACAGCACATTCTCCACTTCGGTGGTGGAGACGTTTTCGCCCTTCCAACGGTAGGTGTCGCCAAGGCGGTCGACAAATTGCGCATGGCCGAAGCCGATACTGCGCAACAAGTCGCCGGTATTGAAGTAGCGGTCGCCCTTCTCGAACACGTCGCTGAGGACCACCTTGCGGTTCTTTTCCGGGTCGGTGTAGCCGTCAAACGGCGATTTTTCATCGATCCTGGCCAGCAGCAACCCCTGCCCGCCCGTTTGCACCTTGCGCATGAAACCGTCGCTGCCACGGACCGGCTCACCCGCTTCGTGGGAGTAGTCCACCAGTGCCCAGTGCTGCAGGCAGAAGCCGATGGTGTTGTCGAAATTCAACACATTGGTGAAACCGATATTGCCGTCGCTGGCGGCATACAGTTCGCAGATGTGCTCAACGCCGTAGCGTTGCTTGAACTGGGCCCAGACGCCGGGGCGCAGGCCGTTACCGACCATCTTGGTCACGCGGTTATCGAGATCCTCCGCGCTGGCGGGCTGGTCGAGCAGGTAGCGGCACAACTCACCGACATAACCCAGGGTGGTTGCGTTGAATCTGCGCGCATCGTCCCAGAACTGGCTGGCGCTGAATTTACGCCGGATGGCGAACCCCGACGCCCCGACAATCGCCGAACCCCAGCACACGCACAGGCCAGTGGCGTGGTACAGCGGCAAGGTGCAATACAGGATGTCTTCGGGGCCCATGTCCAGGGCGATGCTGCCGAAGCTGACGGCGGTTTTGGTCCAGCGCCCGTGTTTCATGATGCCGGCCTTGGGCAAGCCCGTGGTGCCGGAGGTGTAGATATAGAAGCACGGGTCGTTGAAGAAGATTTGCCCGGTGCTGGCGGGGTTGTCCACCGGGCATTCGGCAACGGCGGCCATCAGGTCGATATAGCCATCGGGCACTGTGCTTGACTGCTGGTCGGCGACAAACCAGGTTCTGTGCGCAGTGATCGCCACTTGATCGCGCACCGCAGCGTAGGCAGCCACCAACTCCGCACCCACCACAATCGCCACCGGGCTGACCAGGTTCAGGCTGTGCACCAGCGCCGCCTGGGTTTGCGAGGTATTGAGCATGGCGCAGATGCCGCCCAGCTTGGCCACGGCCAATACGTTGAGCAGCAATTCGGGACGGTTTTCGATAAACAGCGCGACCACATCACCCTTGCCGATGCCCTGCGCGTGCAGGTGATGGGCAATACGGTTGGCACACTGGTTGGCTTCGCGGTAACTGAGCACCCTGTCGGCGTACAACAACGCCGCGCCGTCAGGGTTGCGCAGGGTGGCCTGTTCGAAGTGCCAACCCAGGCCGCAGGGTTGCTGGGGGTCGGTGACATTCGCGGCGCGCATGCCGCGTACCACGCGTGGCAGGGCTCGAACAATCGCGGGCACCTTACGCAGCATCTTGCCCCAGGTGATCATGTCGTCTTGCGGATGGGTCATGGCGGAACGTCCTTTTTCTTATTCTTCGTATGAGCCAGGAACACCGGCAATCCTGTCGCCAGGAGGCCGAGCGCCTTGCAGGAAAATACGCCTGCCGTTCTTTGGCTGTACACGCAGGATTTGAAAAGTTTTGTATCCCAACGCAGCGCCGCCACAAAAATGGAATTGTGCGGCCTCTGGGCAGTCATTATCAGTAAGGGCGACCTGAAACGGTCAACCTCGATAGCGCAAAATGCAGGATGCACGATGGCCATTCATGCAATTTGCACGAAACTGAAAATAAGGATATTTTTTAAGTAATTGTTTTATAACGGTTTTTTACAAATACGAATACTGGCACAATCACTGCACCTATCACTCCACGCTTGCCAACTTGAGCCAACGGAGCTGATAGACATGAGCCTGATCCAAGATAAATTCGCTTCTGTATTCTCCCAATACGACGTCACCACTCAGCCACGCCCAGACGGCGGCATCCTGTTGACCCTGCGCAACAGCGAAGGCAAACAGATCAAGCGCTCGATTTCGTATCAACAGCTGCACACCGCCGACCAACTGACGTGGGTGATCAGCGCCATCCGCCGCGACCTGGCCGAACAAGCCAGCGACCTGCCGCAAATTTCGATGCTGCAAAGCCAGAACCGCTTTGCGTTGCCGACTTACCATTCGGCCTAAGCAACTGCTGTGCAAAAAGGGCCGCGACGCCATTAAGCGTCGCGGCCCTTTTTTTATGGCGTGTCAGCACAGCCCCTGGCGGGTAGCCTCATTCATCGCCTGTACGCGATTGGTGACTTCCAACTTGCCGTAGATGTTACGCAGATGGAATTTGACCGTGGCTTCGGAGGTGGCGCGAATCTGGCTGATTTCCCAGACGGTCTTGCCCTCCGAGGCCCAGCGCAGGATTTCCAGCTCAGTCGGCGTGAGAGGCTTGCCGCCTAAGCTCAGCCGCCTTCTAACCACCACGGGCACGGTAACCAGCGTACGACACGACTCCTCTGGGCCACTCATTGATCTCTCTCCTTGTATTAGCGGATGCCCTGCCATCATTCGGATTGCTCCTATTGACAGGTGGCGCAAACATCAAAAACGAAAGAGAGAGTTACATAACGAATGGGATGAAAGCACAAGGCGCAGCATAAACAGCTACGCCCTACAGGAAATTAGGCTTATTCCTACAACAACTTCCAACCCGCCTGAGTTGAACAGTTAAATATTTGTGCTTAGTCGTCCAGGCCTGGAAAACCACCGGTAATATCAGCGCCGGTAAACTCAGGTACCCGGCCTTGGGCGGTGTTGAACAAACGCAGGGTTACAACGTGTGGATTCTCACCCATGTCGAACCAATGCGGCATACCGGCCGGAATCACCAGCAGGTCATTTTTCTCACAGCGCACCGCGTATACGTAGTCGCCCACGTGCACGCTGAACAGGCCTTGGCCCGCGATGAAGAAACGCACTTCGTCTTCGCTGTAGCGGCGCTCATCGAGGAACTGCGCACGCAGCTCTGCTTTCTGCGGATGCTCGCCGCTCACGCTGAGCACCTCCACAGCCGCGTAGCCAAGGCTATCGATCTGCGGTTGGTATGCAGCGATCATTTCAGCATTGCTGGCGCCCTTCTCGATAGGGCTAGGTTGCCAGCGCTCAAAGCGTACGCCGTGTTCGGCCAGGGTCTTGGCGATATCGTCGAAGTGGGTCAGGACCTTGTTCGGGGTATCGGGTGTAGCAACGTGGTAAACAGCGACATAACTCATTGCTCGTCTCCTTTATTCGGCTCTTGCAATCGAAGGCCAATGATAATGGCGGCGGCCAGCGCCGCGACGCTGGCGATGCTGAAGGTCAGGGTCGGGCCCAGCAGGTTCCAGCTATAGCCGGCATACAGCGCGCCCACCGCGCCACCGGTGCCGGCCAACGCGGCATACAGCGCCTGGCCCTGGCCTTGCTGGCGATCATCGAAGCTGCGTTGAACAAAGGCAATCGCCGCCGCGTGGAAGCTGCCGAAGGTGGCCGCGTGCATCACTTGCGCCAGCAGCAGCACCCAGAAAAATTCGGCGAATGAGCCCAACAGCAACCAGCGTACGGCCGCCAGCAGGAAACTGGCCAGCAGCACCCGACGCACCGAAAAGCGTGTGAGGATGCGGCTCATGGCCAGGAACATCAGCACCTCCGCCACCACCCCGATGGCCCAGAGCATGCCGATCACGCCACGGCTGTAGCCCAGGTGTTCCAGGTGCAGGGTGATGAAGGTGTAATACGGGCCGTGGCTCATTTGCATCAGCGCCACGCAGGCATAAAACGCCAGAACGCCGGGGCTGCGCAATTGCTTGAGAAAACCGGCACCGGCCAGGCGATTGCCGTGGCTAACAGGCTGCGCGTTGGGCACCCACAGGCTGGCGCCGATGATACCGGCCATGATCACCACGACCACCACCGGATAAATGTCCAGGCTCAGCCAATCGAACAGGCGCCCCATGATCACCACAGTGAGGATGAACCCGATGGAGCCCCACAGGCGGATCTGGCTGTAGCGTGAGGTTTGCTTTTGCAGGTGAGCCAGGGTGATCACTTCAAACTGCGGCAACACGGCGTGCCAGAAGAATGCGTGCAGCGCCATCACCAGGGCCAGCCAGGCGTAGGTCTTGCTCACGAAGATCAGTGAGAAGCTGGCCAGGGTGCACACCGCGCCAAAGCGCACGATGGCCAGCCGCCGACCGGTATAGTCGCCGAGCCAGCCCCACAGGTTTGGCGCCACGCAGCGCATCAGCATGGGGATGGCCACCAGCTCGCCAATGCGCGCGCTGGAGAACCCCAAATGATCGAAATACAGCGCCAGGAACGGCGCCGTCGCCCCGAGCAGGGCGAAGTAGAAGAGGTAGAAGCTGGAGAGGCGCCAGTACGGGAGGGCTTGGGTCATGCGGTAAGGGGCTGCTTCGCAGCCCAGCGGGAGCAAGCTCGCTCGCCACAGGCCGTCACAGCTGGCCCAGTACCGGGGTACTCACGCGCACATCAGCATTTTGCCCACGGTTGCGCAGCAGATGATCCATCAACACGATGGCCATCATCGCCTCGGCAATCGGCGTGGCACGGATGCCGACGCATGGGTCGTGGCGGCCCTTGGTGATCACGTCCATTGCGTTGCCGTGCACATCGATCGAACGGCCCGGGGTGGTGATGCTCGACGTGGCCTTGAGGGCCAAGTGCGCAACGATCGGTTGGCCGGAGGAAATACCCCCGAGGATGCCGCCCGCGTTGTTGCTGAGGAAACCTTCCGGCGTCAGCTCATCACGGTGCTCGGTGCCGCGCTGCGACACACAGGCGAAACCGGCGCCGATTTCCACGCCCTTCACCGCGTTGATGCTCATCAGCGCGTGGGCCAGCTCGGCGTCGAGGCGGTCGAAGATCGGCTCGCCCAGGCCTGGCTTCACGCCTTCGGCCACGACGGTGATCTTCGCGCCGACAGAGTCCTGATCGCGGCGCAACTGGTCCATATAGGCTTCAAGTTCCGGCACTTTGTCCGGGTCAGGGCTGAAGAAAGCGTTGTCATCCACGCTGTCCCAGGTCTTGAACGGGATCTCAATCGGGCCCAGTTGGCTCATGTAGCCACGGACCACGATGCCCTGAGTGGCCAGGTATTTCTTGGCGATTGCACCGGCGGCCACACGCATGGCGGTTTCGCGGGCCGAGCTGCGGCCACCGCCACGGTAGTCGCGTTCGCCGTATTTGTGGTGGTAGGTGTAGTCGGCGTGAGCCGGGCGGAACAGGTCCTTGATCGCCGAGTAGTCCTTGGACTTCTGGTCGGTGTTGCGAATCAACAGGCCGATGGCGCAACCGGTGGTGCGACCTTCGAACACGCCGGAGAGGATCTCGACTTCGTCGGGCTCCTGGCGCTGGGTCGTGTGGCGGCTGGTGCCGGGCTTGCGGCGGTCGAGGTCACGCTGCAGGTCGTCCAGGGACAACTCGAGCCCTGGCGGGCAGCCGTCGACAATGGCGACCAACGCCGGGCCATGGCTTTCGCCCGCGGTGGTGACAGTGAACAGCTTGCCGAAGGTATTGCCGGACATGCAGGGCGCTCCGTGAAATCAGTTGAATCAAGTCAACCGTAATAACTTAAGGCAGCCAGTATACGCAGGCTAACCGACTAGTTCATCCTCGAAACCTTACCGGTAGACGTTGGTCCAACCGGCACCTTCCTCATGATGGCGCGATGATGCTGCGAGATCTGCTTTTGACCCTCACCCTGTTTTCCAGCCTTGGCTTCGCCGCCTCCCCTGTCGTGCTGCAACGGCCCATCAGCCTGGACACCGGCAGCGGCGAGCTGTTTGGCTCACTTTTACTGCCCAAATCCGACAAACCGGTGCCGGTGGTGTTGATCATCGCCGGCTCCGGCCCCACCGACCGCAACGGCAACAGTGCCGACGGCGCGCGCAACGACAGCCTCAAGCGCCTGGCCTGGGTACTTGCCCGGCACAACATTGCCAGTGTGCGCTACGACAAGCGCGGCGTGGCCGCCAGCCTGGCGGCCACGCCCGACGAACGCAACCTCACGCTGGACGCCTACGTGGCCGACGCCGTGGCCTGGGGCAAGCTGCTCAAGGCCGACAACCGCATGGGCCCGCTGATTGTGCTGGGCCATAGTGAAGGCGCGCTGGTCGCCGCCCTCGCCGCGCCGCAGCTGGAGCCGGCCGGGGTTATTTCCCTGTCCGGCAGCGCCCGGCCGGTGGACCAAGTGATCCGCCAGCAATTGGCCAATCACCTGCCCCCTGCCCTGTTGCTGCGCAGCAACGAGATCCTCGACCACCTCAAGGCCGGCCAGGTGGATGCTGATGTGCCTGCCCCGCTGGAGGGTATTTTCCGACCCAGCGTGCAGCCGTACCTGATCAGCCTGTTTCGCGCCGATCCGTCAGCCGCTTTCGCCAAACTGCGCATGCCGGCGTTGATCATCCAGGGCACTAACGATATCCAGGTCGGCGTCGCGGATGCCCGGCAACTGAAAAACGCCAAGCCCGATGCACACTTGACGGTGATCGAAGGCATGAACCACGTGATGCGCATCGTGCCCAACAATGTGCAGCAGCAATTGGCCTCCTACAATGACCCGAAACTGCCCCTCGCCGCCGAACTGGGCGAGCGCATCGTGCGCTTTATCGACGGACTTCAAGCCCGTTAAGCGACTATTTACCTCTAGTCCTTAAGAAAGCGGCCGATAAGCCCAGGGTCGACAGTAAAAAGACTGTCGACTCGCAGGGCTTGGACAGGATCGCACCGCATGACAACCACAGAAGCTACACCAGAACCCATCGCCGACACCCCGGCCGAAAAACCCGAGGCCGTCGAGGCGGCGGCGCTGCCGTGGGCGGACGTGCAAGCCGAACATTTCAAGATGCTGCGCCTGGCGCCCCTGACCACGGACCGCGCCACCGGCGTGCGGCCGTTGCGGTTTGTGCAGTTCGGCTATGCCGAGCGCCACGATAAACACCAGAGCCTGTTGCGCATGATCATCCAGTTGCCGGGCCAACGGGTACGGCGCGAGCAGAACCACTTGGATATCTGGGTCGATCACGATAAACACCGCGTGCACTTCGGCCCGGGCAACAGCCTGGAAATCGAACCGGCCAACCGTGGCATCGGTCGCTTCCTCGTCGCCCAAGGCGCAGCGTGGGCGAAAAAGACGTGGTCACACTACCGCGTCGACGGCGTGGACCTAGCTAACAAAGACGCCCTTAACGAAGCCACGCGCCTGCGCCGCGATCACTTCCTGCGCATCCAGGGTTTTGATGTGGCGTATGCCGATGTGCAGCATTTGAAAGGCAATGTACAACCCGGCAAAGTCAGCGCAGTGCTGGACAGTTGGAACACCGAGAAGGTGCAGTTCGTGGAAATCCTCGAAGCCGCACAGATGCTGCAACAGGCTGAGCAGAACCTGGCCGAGCAGGAAGTGAAGCTGCGCAAGGAAGAGGAAAAGGTCACCAAGTTCAAGCGTGAGGACAGCGGGTTGCGCTTTACCATCACCTGTCTGGTGGCGTTTACGGTGTTTCAGGCGGGGCTGTTGATCTGGATTGCGACACACCGATAGCGGGTGCAATGCGATCAAAAATGTGGGAACTGGCTTGCCTGCGATGGCGGGCAACTGATACACCGCCATCGCAGGCAAGCCAGCTCCCACACTGACCGCATGCTTACTTTGAGTTCTGGTTAAACCCTGGCAGCAAACACCGCCTGATGTTCCCGGCACTGCTCAGCCGTCAACATGAACACGCCATGCCCACCGCGCTGGAACTCCAGCCAGGCAAAGTCGACTTCGGGGTACAACGCCTCGACGTGCACTTGGCTGTTGCCAACCTCGACAATCAGCAAGCCCTTCTCGGTCAGGTGGTCCGCCGCCTCGGCCAGCATGCGCCGCACCAGGTTCAGCCCATCATCGCCGCAGGCCAGGCCCAGCTCCGGTTCGTGCTGGTATTCGTCCGGCATGTCGGCGAAGTCTTCAGCATCCACATACGGCGGGTTGGACACGATCAAGTCAAAGCGCTGGCCCGGCAGGCCATCGAAGCCGTCGCCCTGCACGGTGTAGACGCGCTCGTCGACGCCGTGGCGCTCGATGTTCTCGTTGGCCACCTCCAACGCTTCAAAGGACAAGTCGCCCAGCACCACTTCGGCGTCCTGGAACTCATAGGCGCACGCAATGCCGATGCAACCGGAACCGGTGCACAGGTCGAGGATGCGTGCCGGCGGCTGGGCCAGCCAAGGTTCGAAGCGGTTTTCGATCAGCTCGCCAATCGGCGAACGCGGGATCAACACGCGCTCATCGACGATAAACGACATGCCGCAGAACCAGGCTTCTTTCAGCAGGTAAGCCGTAGGCACGCGCTCGTGGATGCGGCGGTGCAGCAAGCGCTGCACGTGGGAGATTTCCTCTTCTTCCAGATTGCAGTCCAGGTAGCTGTCGGCAATTTCCCAAGGCAGGTGCAAGGCACCGAGTACCAATTGCCGGGCTTCGTCCCAGGCATTGTCGGTACCATGGCCGAAAAACAGGTCTTCCCCATGGAAACGGCTGACAGCCCAACGGATGTGGTCGCGCAGTGTGCGCAGGCGGGAGGTGATCACGGGGGCAAGCTCCTGGAAAAAACGACTGGCGATTCTAACAGCCTTCGCCTGTACCGACGATGTACGAAAGCCCTTCACCATCCGTCGGATTTCATCCTATTTGCCATCATTGCGCTAAACAAGCCGCCCACTTGACATGGCTGCACGTCAACAACGGCGTACCTTACGATGGTAGCGATTCACAGAACCGCTCAGCCAGTGGACAATGTCACAAAAGCCCCCCTCACAGGAGCCCCAGAATGTCCGTTCCAAAGACGATGTTTCAACTCAGCGGTCGCGGTTACGCAGCAGCCAACCTGAACCATGCGACCCTCGTGATCATCGACGCCCAGAAGGAATACCTCAGCGGCCCACTCGCCCTCTCAGGCATGGACGCGGCGGTCGACAACATCAAGCAACTGGTCGCGGCAGCGCGCAACGCTGGGCGGCCGATCGTGCATGTGCGCCACCTGGGCACCGTCGGCGGTCTGTTTGACCCGCAGGGCGAGCGTGGCGAATTCATTCCCGGCCTGGAACCCCTGGGCGATGAAACCATCATCGGCAAGCTGCTGCCCAGCGCGTTCCACGGCACCGGCCTTGAAAAACACCTGCAAGACCTTGGCTCCCTGGACCTGATCGTCAGCGGCTTCATGAGCCACTCCAGCGTCAGCACCACCGTGCGCGCTGCCAAGAACCTGGGCTTTCGCTGCACCCTGGTGGAAGACGCCTGCGCCACGCGCGACCTGCCTTACAAAGGCGGCATCCTGAGTGCTGAACACGTACAGCAGACCGAAATGGCCATCATGGCCGATAACTTCGCGACCCTCGCGTTGACCAAAGATCTGATCTGATCGTCCTTCTGATGAGCGGCGCGGCAATGTTTATTGCCCCGCTCATCTGCAAAAGCTTTTCATTTTCTGCAATTGCCTCAGGCACAGGAACAACCTGTGTATCTTCCGGTCGAAGGGCCGATACCCTGGAGGAAAGGTCGGAATGAAGATATCCGATGGTTTTGATGCTCGTCGCTTGCGCCCCAAGGGCCCGAGCAATTGGCGTCTGCGCCTGGTAGCCGGCTTTGCCGCGCTGCTGGCCATTGTTGGTGTGCTGCTGGCAGGTGCCGGTGGCGCCGGTTTGTTTGGTCATTCGCCGGCGCTCGGCGAACTGAATGCCAGCCCGGGCGGCTCGGCTATCCTGTTAGGGATCGGGCTGTTGGTGCTCTGGTTTGGCGTGTGGTTATGGCGTCGCAGCCGTCGACGGATGCGCCAGCCGTTGTCGCTGAACATTGCGTCGCACCTGATGAAAAAGCACGACTGATGGCGCTTGGATAGCGTTTCCTGCGCCCTGGCCGCCGCGATTTAGGTAAACTGCCCGCCCTTCGCGGAGGCTGACATGCAAGACGACGATTTTTCCCTGTTCAAAAACGAGCTGCGCGGCGTCAAGCCGATCAAGCACGACCGCGCCGACACCGGCAAACCCAAGACCGACCGGGCGCAGATTGCCAAGCTGCGCCAGGCCGCGACCGTGCGCACCGATGCCACCACCGTGGATGGCCTGTCAGACCAGTTCGTGATCGATGTAGGCCCCGAAGACGAGCTGATGTGGGCCCGCGACGGCGTGCAGGAAAGCCAGATGCGCAAGCTCAAGGTCGGCCAGATCCCATTCGAAGGCAGCCTTGACCTGCACGGCATGAACGTGGAAAAAGCCCGCGAAACCCTCTGGGCCTTCCTGGCCGAAGCGACCAAATTCGAAATCCGCTGCGTACGCGTCACCCATGGCAAGGCCGTGCGGTTGGATGGCAAGCGGCCGATGATCAAGAGCCACGTCAACACCTGGCTGCGCCAGCATGCCCAAGTGCTCGGCTTTACCTCATGCCAGGCCCGCCACGGCGGCGCGGGCGCGGTGTATGTGATGCTCAAGCGCACCATGATGGAGGGGCGCGACGAGTAACAAGTGCCATCGTCAGGCTTGCAGCGATGTGTCCGCCACCGTAACCTTGCGCTTTGCGAAAATCCCACAGGTAGTTTCATGTCCCTGGAACAGAATTACACAGAGATCCTCGGCCAGCTCGGCGAGGACGTCTCCCGCGAGGGCCTGCTCGACACGCCAAAGCGTGCCGCCAAGGCGATGCAGTACCTTTGCCGCGGCTATGAACAGACACTCGAAGAAGTCACCAACGGTGCCTTGTTCAGCTCCGACAACAGCGAAATGGTGCTGGTGAAGGACATCGAGCTGTACTCGCTGTGCGAACACCACCTGCTGCCGTTTATCGGCAAGGCTCACGTCGCGTATATCCCGAGCGGCAAAGTGCTGGGCCTGTCCAAGGTCGCGCGGATCGTCGACATGTATGCGCGTCGCCTGCAGATCCAGGAAAACCTCAGCCGCCAGATCGCCGACGCGGTCCAGCAGGTGACCGGTGCACTGGGCGTTGCGGTGGTGATCGAAGCCAAGCACATGTGCATGATGATGCGCGGTGTGGAAAAACAGAATTCGTCGATGATCACTTCGGTGATGCTGGGTGAGTTCCGCGAAAACGCGGCCACCCGCAGCGAATTCCTCAGCCTGATCAAGTAACAGGCTGCGTAGGAAAAGGCCGGCGTTCATCGCCGGTTTTTTTTCGCCTGCAGAAATCAGGTAAGCTGCGGCCCCTTCTTCATGGGCAAGAGGTTTTCAGCCATGTTCGTCAAAGCACTTCGAGTGGGCCTCGGCCACGTCATCATCGCGGGCGACTTCATTACCCGCCCACGCAAAAAGCAGCGCCCCGCCGAACAACAGGCGCAGGTGAACGCTGCGGCCAAGGACCTGACGCTGTATCAGTTTCATGCCTGCCCGTTTTGCGTGAAGACCCGTCGTACGCTGCACCGTCTGAATGTGCCGGTGGCATTGAAGGATGCGAAGAACAACGCGCAAGACCGCCAGACCCTACTGGAGCAAGGAGGCAAGATCAAAGTGCCGTGCCTGCGCATCGAAGAGAATGGCCAGACGACCTGGATGTATGACTCCAAGGTGATCATTGATTACCTGGACAAGCGGTTTGCTGCGGTCTGACAAACACTGGTTAACCGGTGTGGGCGCTGGCTTGCCTGCGATAGCATCAGCGCGCAGTACCTGAGCAACCGAGTTGCCTGCATCGCAGGCAAGCCAGCGCCTACATATGAACCTGTGTTTAATCCAGCATCAGTACATGCTTAGGATGGCTAGCCACGCGCTTAAGCCACGCCTGCACCGCCGGGTAAGGCGTCAGGTCAAAACCACCTTCGTGGGCCACATGGGTGTAGGCATACAGCGCGATGTCGGCAATTGAATATTGCTCGCCCACCAGGTAGGGCGTGGCTTGCAGCTGACGCTCCATGACCTTCAAGGCCTTGTAGCCGCCTTTATGGGTGGTTTTGTATTCCTCCAAACGGTCTTGCGGCATGTTCAGGTAAAACTGAATAAACCGCGCCACTGCGATGTAAGGCTCGTGGCTGTACTGCTCGAAAAACTGCCACTGCAGCACCTGGGTACGCAGGCGTGGTTCGGACGGCAGGAACTCGCTGCCATCGGCGAGGAAGTTGAGGATCGCATTGGATTCCCACAGGCAGGTGCCGTCTTCGAGTTCCAGTACCGGGATCTTGCCGTTGGGGTTCTTGGCCAGGAATTCGGCGGTCTGGGTGTCGCCCTTGAGGATGTCGACATCGATCCATTGATACGGGATGCCCAGCAGGCTGAGCATCAATTTGACCTTGTAGCAGTTGCCCGACTTGTAATCGCCATAAACCTTGTACATGGGGCTCCCCTTATGCCGCTTGCGCGTGCTGTGCTTGCCGAACCACCGCGGCCAGGCGCTTGAGACCTTCGTCCAAACGGGCCGGGTCGATATGGCTGAAATTGAGGCGCAACGAGCCATGGTGCTGGTCGGGCTCGGAAAAGAACGGTTCACCGGGCATGAACGCAACGTCCTGATCTAATGCTTGCGCCAACAAGGTGCGGGTATCGAGCGGCTGTTTCAAGGTCAGCCAGAAGAATAATCCGCCTTGAGGTGTTTGCCAGTCGGCCAAATCACCGAAATGGCGCTGCAGCGCGGCCTGGAATGCATCACGCCGCTCGCGGTAAAAGCTGCGCAGTTCAGCCAGGTGCTGTTGGTATTTTTCGCTGCCGATCCACTGCATCGCCTGCCACTAGCCAACGCGGTTGGTGTGCAGGTCGGCCGATTGCTTGAGTTTGAGCAAATGCGGGAATAAATCCGGGCTGGCGATCAGGTAGCCGACGCGCAGGCCGGGCAGCAAGGTCTTGGAGACGGTGCCGGTGTAGATCCAGCTGGCCTTCTTCAGGCGGCCGGCGATGGGCTGCGCACTGGCGCCATCGAAGGTCAGCTCGCGGTAGGGTTCGTCTTCGATCAGGGTCACGCCGAACTCGTCGAGCAAGGCCGCGACGGCTGCGCGCTTGGCCTCGCTGTAGCGCACGGCCGAGGGGTTCTGGAAGGTCGGGATCAGGTAGATGAACGCCGGGCGATGGCGTTCGAGGCTGGCACGCAGGGTGGCCAGGTCCGGGCCATCGGCTTCCAGTGGCACGGTCAGGCACTCGGCGCCGAACAGTTGGAAGATCTGCAAGGCCGCCAGGTAAGTCGGGCCTTCCAGCAGGACTGGGGTGCCCTTGTCGATGTACAGCTTGGCCGCCAGGTCCAGGGTTTGCTGAGAACCGCTGACCACCAGCACCTGGCTGGCCTGGCATGCTACGCCCAACGCGCGTGCTTGGTCGGCGAGCAGTTCGCGCAACTGTGGTTCGCCTTCGCTCATGCCGTATTGGCCAATGTTGAGCGGCATGCCGTCCCAGTTCAATGTGGGCAGCATGGCTTCGGCCGGCAGGCCACCGGCGAACGACATCACCTGCGGGCGCTGGGCCGCGGCGAGGATTTCACGGATCAAGGAGCTTTTGAGGCGCGTAACACGTTCAGAGAAGGCCATAAGGTCACCGGTGGCAAAGCACGTGGGAAATACGTCAAACTACTTGACCGAAATTACGACGGCTTGAGTAGATACGTCAATATGCTTGACCTTAAAAACCAGAACAGCCAGCAACAGGCGATGGAAGCCTTCTTCTTCGGCTACCAGGCCTTCACCGCCAAGGCCGACGAAATGCTTGAGCGCCGTGGCCTGAGCCGCGTGCACCAGCGCATCGTATTTTTTATCGCGCGTTACCCGGCCTTGAGCGTGAAGCAACTGCTGGAATTGCTCGGCGTGAGCAAGCAGGCGCTGAACATCCCGCTGCGCCAATTGCAGGAAATGCACTTGGTCAACAGCGTCGCGGCCGAGACCGACAAGCGCAAACGCCTGCTGGAGCTGAGCGAAGAAGGCCAGCGTTTCGAGCAGTCGCTGCGCCGCGAGCAGGTGAAACTGCTGCAACGTGCCTTCAACGAAGCCGGTGAAGCAGCGGTGGCGGGATGGTTGGCGGTGAACCAGGCGCTGGCCGGGCAGCCTTGATCTTCCCCGCTCACCACAAAGCCCCCTTGCTAGCCTTTCATCCACTTTCGCACAAACAATCGAAAACATTATTTGCTTTATTTGTATACAAAAGCATAATTCGCTTCGTGCGAGTTCCTGACCTATTGGTCAACAAAGCCCGCCAGTACCTCAAAGCGCTGTTGCCCACTTTTGTGACCGGCGCTGGAAATAACAATAAAACTCTTGAGGAGTACTTGCTGTGGAAAGCCGAAAATCCGAAGCCCCGACGCTGGACCTCTCCCCGCCCAGCCTCACCCCCGCAAAGCATGGCTGGCTGGAACGCCTGTTCAAACTGAGCGCACATGGCACCACAGTGAAGACCGAGCTGATTGCCGGCCTCACCACCTTCATCACCATGGCCTACATCATTTTCGTCAACCCCAACATCATGGCCGACGCCGGCATTGATCACGGCGCGGCGTTTGTCGCCACCTGTATCGCCGCTGCGCTGGGCTGCCTGTTGATGGGCTTGTACGCCAACTGGCCGGTCGGCCTGGCGCCGGGCATGGGCCTGAACGCGTTTTTTACCTACACCGTGGTCGGCACCATGGGCTACCACTGGGAAACGGCGTTGGGTGCGGTGTTTATCTCCGGCGTGCTGTTCATGGGCCTGACCCTGTCGCGCGTGCGTGAATGGCTGCTCAACAGTATTCCGGTGAGCCTGCGCCATGCCATGGGCGCCGGTGTGGGTTTGTTCCTCGGGGTGATCGGCCTGAAAACCGCCGGCATCATCGTCGACAGCCCGGCCACCTTGATCAAACTCGGTTCGCTGCACGAGCCTGCGCCATTGCTGGCGGCGGTGTGCTTTTTGCTGATCGCGATCCTCAGCTACCACCGCGTATTCGGCGCGATCCTCATCAGCATCATCGCCGTAACCCTGGCCGGCTGGGGCCTGGACCTGGTGCACTACAACGGCATTCTCTCCACCCCACCCAGCCTGGCACCGACCTGGATGGCGATGGACATAAAAGGTGTATTCAATGTCAGCATGATCAGCGTGGTTTTTGCCTTTTTGTTTGTACACATGTTTGATACCGCCGGTACACTGATGGGCGTTGCGCAACGCGCCGGGCTGGTCGATGCCGAGGGCAAGATTCATAACCTGTCCCGTGCGTTGAAGGCTGACAGTGCATCGAGTGTATTCGGTGCCATGGTCGGCGTGCCGCCAGTGACCAGCTATGTGGAAAGTGCAGCCGGTGTTGCTGCTGGCGGGCGCACCGGGCTGACCGCCGTGACCGTGGGCGTGCTGTTTGTAGCGGCGATGTTTTTTGCACCGTTGGCCGGCATGATTCCGGCGTATGCCACCGCCGGTGCGTTGATTTACGTGGCGATGCTGATGATGGCGAGCATGGCCCATATCAACTGGGATGAGGCCACCGACAGCATTCCGGCGATTGTCACGGCGATCATGATGCCGCTGACGTTCTCGGTCGCCGACGGTATCGCCCTGGGTTTTATCACGTACGTGGCGCTGAAGGCCGGCACCGGCAAGTACCGTGAGATTTCCATCAGCTTGTGGGTGCTGTGCGTGATTTTCATCGCAAAATTCATCTTCCTGTAGTTCGCAGGAAACGGCCGAAAACCGCCTCACCTCCGGGTGGGGCTTTTGCACGAATGGAGGACTGTAAATGACCCTGGAAACCTGGCTGCTGTTCAGCGGTGCTGCATTGATCGTGATCCTGATCCCCGGCCCGCTGTCGCTGCTGATGATCAGCAACAGCCTCAACTACGGCCTGCGCCGTTCGTACCCGGCGTTTCTCGGCGGGGTGTTTGCCTCGATTTGCCTGCTGAGCGCCTCGGCCTTGGGCCTCGGCGCCCTGCTGCTGGCGTCGGAACAGCTGTTCAGTGCGTTGAAAATCGTCGGCGCGCTGTACCTGTTTTATCTGGCGTGGCAAAGCTTTCAGCAATCGCGGCAACCGGCCCATCGCGCCGACGTGCCGCACATGGCAGCCACCCCGCGCTTTCGCACACTGTTTGGCCGGGCCTTTGTGCTGGGCGCCAGCAACCCCAAAGACATCCTGTTTTTCGCCGCCTTCCTGCCGCAGTTTCTCAGCGCTGAGCAAGCCTTCCTGCCGCAATTGCTGATCATGATCGCCACTTGGACCGTGCTCGACCTGCTGTGCAAGCTGGCGTACGGCCTCGGCGCCCACGGTGCTGCGCGGTATTTGCGCAGCGGCACGGGCCAGAGCTGGTTCAACCGGGTCAGTGCCCTGCTGTTTGGCGGCGCGGCGACGGCGGCGCTACTCAAAAGCTTGCCGGCATGACTTTGACAAAATACACAGTGGCCGGCTCGGCAAAACGTACCGGCCATTGAATACCCGCCACCAGCCTGACCAGGCGGTTTTCGTCCATGGCGATTTCGATGGCGGCAAACTCCGCTGAGAATGGCACGCTTGAGCTGATACGGTTTCGAAACCATGGATCGGAAAGCTCTGGCGCCACCCTGGAGCGTAGGTTGACGTTGTTACTATCAACCCATTGGGTCAGCACAAAATAGACGGTGTCGGTGTGTGGGTGAGTGCAGTAGAAATCCAATGCTGCTGTCGCTCCACGCCGTCTTGCGATGCCGTTGACGGTAAAACCATGGCGCTCGAGAATCTGCCTGACGGCTGCCTCTGCCGATTGCGAGCGAATGATAGTGTTGCCTCTGCGCCTAAGCAACGCGGCGTTGAGGCGGCTGGGCGGGGTGAAATCCAGACGCATCGCCCCCGGCGCCAATCCTTCAGATCCTATATTGAAACTACGGCCACCCGGTTCGCCCACGGGCTGTAACAACTTCAGCAAATCGACCATGCGCCCCTGGGTCCCCGGCGCCAGCCAATGATCGAGCGTGGCCCTGATATTGAGTAAATGCGTCGCCGTCATCGTCGGGTCGGAGCCCGCCAATTCGATGAGCCGCTCGCCGAAAAACCGCCTGCTGCCTGCGGTCATACCAGGAAAAGCCCTGCCCACCGTGGCCTCCAGGGGCTCATCAAACAGTGCCAAATGGGGCGTCCACCGCCCATTGGCACCGAGGGTCGTCGGCATGGGCTGCTCGGCTGCGCCAACGCCCAGCCAACGGTCCATATCCATATAGGCCCTGAAGCCGAGGTCATGATTTCTCATGATAAAGACAAGGTTCGGGGACAGCGCGTTGGTGCCCTGAGGCAACAGCCGGTAATAGTTCGCCCCTATTTTCAACACTTCATAGGCCGGATACCCCGCCACTGCCGGCACTTGGAAAATTCCGCGCGGTGGCGCCACCTCGGTCAGCGCTTGCTCCCACTGAAAGCCCCAGCCTTGCCAGGAGGCGTCGCTGGCCGCCGGTGATGCGCGCAAGGCCGTTTCCATGCCCGCGCGCGATGGCGGTGACCAATCACTTGTGCCTCTGATCGGAGCCCAAGGCTGTAACACACCTGAGCTGGGCCCCGGCACCGGCGAGTCGGCCCCCAACTCCCATTCCCGGGCCTGCTCAATCCGTAGAATCAGCTCATCCGACCCTTCGGCCTTGGGGTTTTTCAGGCGCAGGCCGCCTTCGTTCTTGTGTTGATACACCGGGTAGGCGTCGTCACCGTCGACAATATACTGCTGGCCATTTTTCACATACCGGCCCTTGCCTCCCGGCCCTTTCAACTCAATCGCCCCCTCCAATGCGCCGCTTGCCTTGAAGCACGCAAGCAACTGGGTCGGTTTGGCCGGTGCCGCCTTCAGGCCGGCGAGCGCAACGGCAACGCTTTGATAGCGATGCACGCGGGGTATGGCGACCTGCGCAGCACGCGCATTCTTGGGGCCAGGAGCAAAGGTCATCAGCACGTCAACAAACGTCAGCATCGTCAAAAACGCCACATCCACTGCGTCATGGGCAGAGCCGCTGAAGTGATAGCGCCGCGCCGCGAGCAGCACTTCATACACGCTGATACCAACACCCAATACCGGCACAAATGACAGTAACCCCCGGATGCTCGCTTCATGCTGATCGCTGAAGCGTTGCTCACGGTACTCATCCAACGTCGCAGAGGAACGGGAGCGGGCTCGAGTGCGGCGTTGCAGCTCGAGCACCCGGGCATGGGCCAACAGCGCTAGTGCATGGCCGTGGGAGGTGACCACAGCCTCCAACCACAGCTCTGGCTGCAGCGCAATCTGCTCCTTGATTTGCGCCTCAATGGCATCCAGGGCAACCGCCGGTTCTTTATGCTCAACCGTGAAAAATTCAACGATTACAGCAACAAAGCGTTGCAGGCCTGTCAGATAGGGCCTAGTCGAGTAAGGCTGCCTGGGATCTACCTGGAGGCCAACGCCTGGGTAACTGGCAAGTGCCGTGGACTCCCAGCCAGGCGCCACCTGGCGCGCCAACATTTTCAGGTTCTCAGGTAATGCGCCCAGCCGATTCAACGCTTCCACGGCGTCGGCGAACGTGTTGTACCCGACCATTATTCGGCTTGCCACTGCCATGGGCCAATACAGCACGCACACACCCGAGATTTTGTCATGTATCAAGAGCACGCCGGTGATGTGGCGATCATGCTCCAGGGTAACGCCCACCAGTCGCACAACCGCCAGTTGCGCGTCAAACCCATCGGCCTTCAGGTCGCCTACCGCCCGCGCAGCCATAGCGAAGGTAAACAGACGCTGGGCCTTGTCGCTCATGCCTTGTCGAATCCCCGAGTACAGATGCACCTGCGCGCGTTGTTTCAGGGCCCGATACACCAGTGCTTCAGACAGGCCAGAGGACCGGGCCGGGATGGACGCCGGCGGATAAAAAGCCCGCCAGATCTGATTCTCGTACTCGCCGCCCACATTCAGCGACGAGATCATTTTGATCAGATAGGGCACGCTCAACCGCTCTTTCCAGACCGGGTCCAGCCAGCGAGCGCGGTTCAAGCGCCAGCGGGTCCAGGGCGCCTTGGGGTCGAGGTTGTGCAGCGCTAATTGCAGCAAGCTGAAGGTCGTACGCTGCGGGCTGACGACCATTTTAATGTTGCGGTCCCCCACCACACACCCGCTCGTATAGCCACAGTACTGGGAACTGACCTCATCAGGCATGTCGAACAAGGGTTTATCGATATCCAGTTGCGGGTAAAAACCATCCTTGGTCAATTGTGCAATCAGGGCTTTGCGGGCGAAGGCATCGAGCTCAGGCAGGTCCTGCCAGAGCTTGCTATCCACCGCCCAGGCGTTGAGCAGATAACGGCGGGATAAGCGCTTGTATTGCCTGCGTTGACTCGTCGAGGCGATGCCAAGCCACGAAGGCAGTTTTTTCGCCTGACGAGCCGCCTCTTGCAACAGGTTGATGTTGGCCAGGGCCAGTGTTCGCGCGTCATTGGCGGGCACTTGCAGGCTCTCGAACAGCTCCTGGGCGAGCAGTGCGCGACTCAACACCGGATCACTGACCTCGCTGAACAGTCTGACGCCCTGATCAATACGCTTGTCCATCGCGGCGTAATGTTGCGTCAGTTTAAGGAACAGGTCCTTGAGAATGTGACGTTCGATCGCCGCATAGCTGACCCCCAAGGGCGTACCCGCGGGCAACCGGCTGATTATCGTGCGCAGGCTCTCACGTTGGTGACGCTCAATGCAGCGCCACAGTATCGACCCATCCCGACTGTTCAGGCTGGCCCGCAGGCCCTCGGCGAAGGCGTCCAGGCTCTCGAACGCGACGATCCCACCCAACCGGCCGATCACGCAAAACAACACCGGGTGCTGGTGTGCCGGATGAGCCTGAGCCTCGTGGGCGGTCACCACAAAAGCCCCCAGCAACGGCAACGCCGTGGCAGCCTCGCCGCCTACCGTGACCTGAAGCACACAGGTGTCGGTGGCGTTCTTTGCAGGCACCCAGGACTTACTCAACGCAGCCTTCAATCGCTCTAGGTGCGCGGGTGAGATCAGGTTCAAGCGTTGCTGCATATAAGCCTCGTGCTGTAAGGCCTGGTGTTGCGCGGCACCCACCAGCGAGGCACGATTGCGCGAACCTTCGAGTTGCTCAAGCCAGAAGGTTTTTTGAAACACGCGCTCTTGCGGGCCTTGCGCCCACTTGCTTGCCGCCTCCACCTGCTCCTGCCATTGGCGTTCAAGCTTCAAAAAGTCCTGGTAGGCCACGCTGTCGTTCGCCACGTCCGTCGCATCCAGCAAGGCTAAAAGGCCTTTTTCGTAACGCCCGAGCTGCTGCGCCCACGTGTTGATCGCAAGCCCCTGGGTCAGGCTGCCTCCTACAATTTCCCTGCTGCGTCGCCGGTGATCCCACGCAAGCAAGGTGTCCAGGGTACGTCCCAGCCTTGCGAAACCGACGATGCGCCGGCGGCCTTTTTCGATGAACGCGAGATAGCGTTTTGTAGTCGGAGCGGAGGCGGTGTCCGCCGCCTGAATGCCCACCGCGGCAAAATTAATCGATAACGCGCAGGCCAGTTCGTTATCCCACTGCGCGTCCAGCAGCTCGGTCGCGCTGGCCTGCAACACATCGTCCTGGTGTGTACCAATCAGTTGCAGGCTGAACGCCATGGGCGTGGCGCTTGCCGTATTACACAGCTCATGCCAGCGGCGCAGCGGCAGGCATTGCCACAAGACGCTGCTCAAGGGGCCGTTGACCAAGGTGGGCAGGTCGCACTGCAGTTGGTTCCAGGAACTGAACTCATAAAACTCACGCACCAGGCCGGGCAGGTAAATCACATGGGACGTATCCTCCACGTCGCCCTCACGGTAAATATGCAACGCCCCCGGAATCGGCACCTGAGCCTGATTAGTCCCAGGCCACACGACCCTGCTCACAAGCAGAGTCGCCCATTGCCCCCCGGCCTGCTTGCGCGCGGCGGTGCCAGGTATTTCCATCAGTTGCCGGACCATGGCAAAGCCACTGTCCGTGAGTTGATACAGACGATGCGCCAGCCACGCATTCTCGGCGAACAACGCCTGGCGCAATTGCACCCACCGCTCCCGCCGACTCAGCCAGGAACCGTGCGCCAGTTGCTGCCAATACGCACGCACCGCACTGTCGAGCCGATCGAGCAGCGCCAGCCCCTTGACCCGTTCGAGTGCTTGCAGCGCAGTAAACGGCAGGCGCCCAGTCGGGTCGTCCTTGATACTCAAGGTGGTGAACTGGTTGATATTGATCGGCACATACGGCTGGACGAGCAACGCCAAGGCGCGCTCGGTCAAACTGTCGACCTTCTGCGGCGAGCCCGACGCCCGCTCAGTGAACAGCACCGTGTCCGGGTCTAGAGCAAAGGCCTCGCGCAAGGCGCCCCGAATGATCCCTTGCACGCGGGGCGCACGCCCGATCAAGCCTTTGAGGTCCTTGGCGCATTCACGGCCCCGGGCCTGCGACGCGTGCAGTTGATTGATTTCATGGCTGGGGTGCGTGACCGCGTTGAGCCGGCGGGTCAATAACACCCGGATCGCTTCCTCACGCCGCACCTGGGAGGTTTGCGGGTCAGCGAAATCCAGCGTGTCGGCCCAGCGTGTGTCACTGGCCAGTGGGGCAAAAGAGCTGCTGTCTGTACTCATGGCGGACTGTTCCGTGCGCAAAAGCCCAGCCTAAGTACCTCGCCTCACAAGGGTGCGTTACATAGTAGAACCCTGCGCGGCCCAACCGCGCGCCAAAAAAAAGCCCGCAGTGTGGGCGGGCGAAAAACCAACGAAGAGCTTTGGGGGTATGAAGCGAGGTGACGCTCAGCTACCGCGATAGGTGGAGTAGCTGTAAGGCGAAATCAGCAGCGGCACATGGTAGTGATCCTGTTCGGCACTGATGCCGAAGCGCAGCACCACCACGTCGAGGAACGCAGGTGCAGGCAACTGCACCCCCCGCGCACGGTAGTAGTCGCCGGCGCTGAATTGCAGTTGGTACACGCCGCTGCGGTAGTCATCGCCTTGTAGCAGCGGCGCATCGCAACGGCCGTCGCTGTTGGTGATGGCGCTGGCAACCAGCTCCAGCTGCGCGCCTTCGACGCGGTACAGCTCAACCGTGATTGCGCTGCCGGGGCAGCCGTGTGCGGCGTCCAAAACGTGTGTGGTCAAGCGTCCCATGGCGTCTGCGCGCCTCCCGAAGTCAGTAAATAAGAAGACCGCACTTTTTCAGGGCATCAAAAAGTCGGCGATGGCTAATTAAGACACTTTTTAAAAAAATTGTACACAATAAAAATCACAAACTCAGCGATCCTCCCAACTGTGTTAATCGGCAGAGCAATGACCGGGTAATCCTTGCTTTCAAACGACCTTTTGTCCATTAGCTGACCAGTTGGGCAAGTTTCTTGCTAAGCCAAATGCACAGTACTCTGCCGAAAAAATGCAGAAATTCAGGCTTACAAACTTGCCGATAAGTTGTATACAATCACTCATCGCTGTGACGCCACCCAGTCTTTTCACTGCCCGGCCGCCACACACACTTGCTACCACGAACAAGAAGGAAGACTGCAGTGAGCGCTGACTACCCACGCGACCTGATCGGTTACGGCAGTAACCCTCCTCACCCCCACTGGCCGGGCAAGGCACGCATCGCGTTGTCTTTCGTACTCAACTACGAAGAAGGCGGCGAGCGCAATATTTTGCACGGTGACAAAGAGTCCGAAGCCTTTCTATCGGAAATGGTCTCGGCCCAGCCACTGCAAGGCGAGCGCAACATGAGCATGGAGTCGCTGTACGAATACGGCAGCCGTGCCGGCGTGTGGCGCATCCTCAGGCTGTTTAAAGAATTCGACATTCCGCTGACTATCTTCGCCGTGGCCATGGCCGCCCAGCGCCACCCGAACGTGATCCGCGCGATGGTCGCCGCCGGCCATGAGATCTGCAGCCACGGCTATCGCTGGATCGACTACCAGTACATGGACGAGGCCCAGGAGCGCGAGCACATGCTCGAAGCCATCCGCATCCTCACCGAACTGACCGGCGAGCGCCCATTGGGCTGGTACACCGGCCGTACCGGCCCCAACACGCGGCGGCTGGTGATGGAGGAAGGCGGCTTTCTCTACGACTGCGACACCTACGACGACGACCTGCCCTACTGGGAACCCAACAACCCCACCGGCAAGCCGCACCTCGTGATCCCCTACACCCTGGACACCAACGACATGCGCTTCACCCAGGTGCAGGGGTTCAACAAGGGCGATGACTTTTTCGAATACCTCAAGGACGCCTTCGACGTGCTGTATGCCGAAGGCGCCGAGGCACCGAAGATGCTCTCGATCGGCCTGCATTGCCGCCTGATCGGCCGCCCGGCGCGCCTCGCCGCGCTGAAGCGTTTTATCGAGTACGCCAAAGGTCATGAACAGGTGTGGTTCACCCGCCGCGTCGACATTGCCCGCCACTGGCACGAAACCCACCCGTACACGGGAGCGGCGAAATGACTGCGTTCCAAACCTTGAAACCGTCGAGCCTGAGCCGCGACGCATTCGTCAACGCCTTTGCCGACATCTACGAACATTCGCCATGGGTGGCCGAAAAGGCCTTCGACCTGGGCCAGGACAGCTCGATCGATGAGATCGAAACCCTGCACCAGCGCATGAGCGATATCCTGTTGAGTGCCGATCACGCCAGCCAGCTGGCGCTGATCAACGCTCACCCGGACCTGGCTGGCAAAGCTGCCGTCCAGGGCCAATTGACCGAAGCCAGCACCAATGAACAAGCTGGCGCCGGTATTCACCAGTGCACGAGTGAAGAGTTCTCACGCTTCACTGAGCTGAACGACGCCTACAAGGCCAAGTTCAAGTTTCCCTTCATCATGGCGGTAAAAGGCAGCAACCGGCATCAGATTCTCGCCGCGTTCGAAACGCGCATCCACAACTCGGCAGACGCCGAGTTCAAATGCGCGCTGGCCGAGATCAATAAAATCGCGTTGTTCCGATTACTGACCCTTTAGCAGACCTGGCCCGAGCGCTCATGACGCCCAGGGCCTGGCGAGCATCCCAAGCCACTTAATCTAAGGCAGACAAGAAGAATGAAAGCGCAACCCGTACCTTTCGAGAAGTTCGTCAACCTGGCCGACGCCCGCCTGGGCACCAAGATCATTTCGGTGACCGATGACTGGTTCGCTGACGCCAACCGCCTGTTCCAGCCGACCCCGGCTGTGTGGAAGGAGGGCGTTTTCGATGACAACGGCAAGTGGATGGACGGCTGGGAGTCGCGCCGCAAGCGCTTCGAAGGCTACGACAGCGCAGTGATTCGTCTGGGCGTGCCCGGTTCGATCAAAGGCGTGGACATCGACACTTCATTCTTCACCGGCAACTACCCGCCGTCGGCGTCCCTGGAAGCCTGCTTCCTGGCCTCGGGCGAACCTGACGACAACACCCAGTGGGTTGAAGTGCTGTCGGCCGTTGAGCTGCAAGGCAACAGCCACCACTACCACGAGATCAACAATGCCCAGGCGTTCAGCCACCTGCGCTTCAACATCTACCCGGATGGCGGCGTGGCCCGTCTGCGTGTGTACGGTGTGCCGTTCCGTGACTGGTCGGCTGTGGGTGACAACGAACAAGTCGACCTGGCAGCAGCCCTGAACGGCGGTCGCGCGCTGGCCTGCTCCGATGAACACTTTGGCCGCATGAGCAACATCCTTAACCCGGGCCGTGGCATCAACATGGGCGACGGCTGGGAAACCGCACGTCGTCGCACGCCAGGCAATGACTGGGTGATCGTCGCACTGGGGCACCCAGGCGAGATCGAGAAAGTCATCGTCGACACCCTGCACTTCAAGGGTAACTACCCGGACACCTGCTCGATCCAGGGCGCGTTCGTTAAAGGCGGCACCGACAGCCAGATCGAAACCCAATCGCTGTTCTGGCGCGAACTGCTGCCGGCACAGAAACTGGAAATGCACGCCGAACACGCGTTTGCCGAGCAGATCAAGGCACTGGGGCCGATTACCCACATCCGCCTGAACGTATTCCCGGACGGTGGTGTGAGCCGCCTGCGGGTTCTCGGTAAGGTAGCGAAATAAGGGTGAGCCCAATCGCGGGCAAGCCCGGCTCCCACAGGGGTACGCGGTCAAATGTGGGAGCCGGGCTTGCCCGCGATAGCGGTAGACCAGACAACATCAAATTCGAAAACTTAAGAAGACAGCCATGCGCACACTGATGATCGAACCCCTGACCAAAGAAGCCTTCGCGCCTTTCGGAGACGTTATCGAAACCGATGGCAGCGATCACTTCATGATCAACAACGGGTCGACCATGCGCTTTCACAAGCTGGCAACGGTAGAAACCGCACAGCCTGAAGACAACGCGATCATCAGCATCTTCCGCGCCGACGCGCAGGACATGCCGTTGACCGTGTGCATGCTGGAGAGACACCCGCTGGGCAGCCAGGCTTTCATACCGCTGCTCGGCAACCCCTTTCTGATCGTGGTCGCGCCACTTGGCGATGCACCTGTATCAGGCTTGGTCCGCGCCTTCGTCACCAACGGCAGGCAGGGCATTAATTACCATCGCGGCGTCTGGCACCACCCGGTGCTGACGATCGAAAAGCGGGATGACTTCCTGGTGGTTGATCGCAGTGGCACCGGCAATAACTGCGATGAGCATTTTTTCAAAGAGGATGAGCGGTTGATCCTCGCCCCCCACCAATAAGAGAAGGCCGGATCACCCGACAACAAGGGTGACAGGCGAGAGGTAAAGACTGTGGAAGCACATCTGTTGGAATGGCTGAACCTTAGCGTGCGCTGGGTTCACATGATCACTGGCGTCGCGTGGATCGGCGCTTCCTTCTATTTCGTCTGGCTGGAAAACAACCTCAACCGCGTCAACCCCAAGGACGGCCTGGCCGGTGACTTGTGGGCGATCCACGGTGGCGGTATCTACCACCTGGAAAAATACAAACTGGCCCCACCGACCATGCCGGACAACCTGCATTGGTTCAAATGGGAGGCCTATTTCACCTGGATGTCGGGCGTCGCGCTGCTGTGCGTGGTGTTCTACCTCAACCCGACGCTGTACCTGCTCGCCCCCGGCAGCACGCTCAGCGGCACCGAAGGCGTCTTGCTGGGCATCGGCTCGCTGTTCGCCGGCTGGTTCATCTACTCCTTCCTGTGCGATTCGGCCCTGGGCAAGCGCCCTGCCCTGCTCGGTTTGATCCTGTTCGTGCTGTTGATTGGCGCTGCGTACGGCTTCAGCAAAGTGTTCAGCGGCCGTGGCGCTTACCTGCACGTGGGTGCAGTGATCGGCACCATCATGGTCGGTAACGTGTTCCGCATCATCATGCCCGCCCAGCGCGCACTGGTGGCCGCCATCGCCGAGAACCGCACGCCGGACCCGGCGCTGCCCGCCAAAGGCTTGCTGCGTTCACGCCACAACAACTACTTCACCTTGCCGGTGCTGTTCATCATGATCAGCAACCACTTCCCGAGCACCTACGGCAGCCAATACAACTGGCTGATCCTGGCTGGGATCGCGGTGGCGGCGGTGTTGGTGCGGCACTACTTCAACACCCGGCACAACAGCCAGAAGTATGCGTGGACCTTGCCGGTTGGCGCGTTGGCGATGATTTGCCTGGCGTACGTGACCGGCCCGAAACCGGTGTCGACTGCCCCAGATGTGGCCAAGGCGCCTGCCGCCATCGAGTACCAACCATTGCCGGAAACCGCATTGGGTGGCGGCCTGAAACCAGCCGCCCCGGCAGCACCTGCTGCGGCACCTGCGCCTGCCCAGGCATCGATTGATTTCGACAAGGTGCACGGGGTCATCCAGGAACGCTGCGCCGTGTGCCATTCGGCCAAGCCCACCAGCCCGCTGTTCAGTACGGCACCGGCGGGCGTGATGTTTGATACGCCGCAGCAGATCCAGCAAATGGCCCCACGGATCCAGGCGCAGGCTGTGGCCAGCCAGATCATGCCGCTGGGCAACATCACCCAGATGACCCAGCAGGAACGGGATTTGATAGGTACTTGGATCAACCAAGGAGCCCGCACAAATTAACTGATTCACACAGAACCCCATGTGGGAGCGGGCTTGCTCGCGAAAGCGGTGTGTCATTCAATCAATCAGTGACTGAACTACCGCATTCGCGAGCAAGCCCGCTCCCACAGGGGTTATGCAGTGTTTGAAAGATCGCGTTCCAAATGGCAATTGAATGCCAAACAACACAAAAATAAAAAGATCCGAGGTGTTGCATGTCCCCGTTAGAAACGCAGACTCCTGCCGCGCCCGCCATGGTGCGGCTGCCCCTCTTGCAATTGATTCTGGTCGGCCTGCAACACGTCCTGCTGATGTACGGCGGCGCCGTCGCCGTGCCCCTGATTATTGGCCAGGCCGCAGGCCTGAGCCGTGAAGAAATCGCCTTTCTGATCAACGCCGACCTGCTGGTGGCTGGCGTCGCGACTATGGTGCAGTCGTTCGGCATCGGCCCGGTGGGCATTCGCATGCCGGTGATGATGGGCGCCAGTTTTGCCGCCGTCGGCAGCATGGTGGCCATGGCCGGGATGCCCGGCATCGGCTTGCAGGGGATTTTCGGCGCGACCATCGCCGCCGGGTTCTTCGGCCTGTTGATCGCACCGTTCATGTCCAAGGTCGTGCGTTTTTTCCCGCCGCTGGTGACCGGTACCGTGATCACTGCCATCGGCCTGTCGCTGTTCCCGGTGGCCGTGAACTGGGCCGGTGGTGGCAGCGCCGCCGCCTCGTTCGGCTCGCCGGTTTACCTGGCGATTGCCGCGCTGGTACTGGGCACTATCCTGCTGATCAACCGCTTCATGCGCGGCTTCTGGGTGAACATCTCGGTACTGATCGGCATGGCGCTCGGCTACGGTTTGTGCGGCATGCTCGGCATGGTCGACCTCAGCGGCCTGGCCCAGGCGCCATGGGTGCAGGTGGTCACACCGCTGCACTTCGGCATGCCTAAGTTCGAATTGGCGCCGATCCTGTCGATGTGCCTGGTGGTCGTGATCATCTTCGTCGAGTCCACCGGCATGTTCCTCGCCCTGGGCAAAATCACCGGCCAGGAGGTCACGCCGAAGATGCTGCGCCGTGGCTTGCTGTGTGATGCCGGCGCGTCGTTCTTTGCCGGTGTCTTCAACACCTTTACCCACTCCTCGTTCGCACAAAATATCGGCTTGGTGCAGATGACCGGCGTGCGTTGCCGCTCGGTGACGATCATGGCCGGAGCGTTTTTGATTGTGCTCAGCCTGTTGCCCAAGGCGGCGTATTTGGTCGCCTCGATTCCGCCGGCGGTACTCGGCGGCGCAGCGATTGCCATGTTCGGCATGGTCGCGGCGACCGGGATCAAGATCCTGCAGGAAGCCGACATCGCCGACCGCCGTAACCAGTTGCTGGTGGCGGTGAGCATTGGCATGGGGCTGATCCCGGTGGTGCGTCCGGAGTTCTTCGCGCAGTTGCCCTTATGGATGAGCCCGATTACCCACAGTGGGATTGCCATGGCCACGCTCAGCGCGTTGTCGCTGAATGTACTGTTCAACATCCTCGGCGGTGCTGAACGCCCCGTCGTCGCCCCTACACACTGATGCGTTCCTGCTCCAAACAAAAATAATAACGAACAGAGAACAACACCATGCACACCCTTCACCTGGGGCTGGCCACAAGCCGCGCCCCATTCTTGCCCCACGCGCTCTGTAACAGCGCACTTGAGCCAAGGCCTGGGAGCCAGTATTCTCCGCGCCCGCTCAAATCGACTCAAAAAAAAACAGCGAATGTAAAAGCTGACTGCAGGGCCAACTTATCCTGGCCCCGTGTCTGCGGCCAACGTGCACAAAAGAACCTGCGTATTCGACTGCATCAAGTGCAGCCGAAGGCGTTTTATTGGCTTTTTAAACACCTTGGCGCAGCTCTTGCTAAAAGCATTAAAGCTGACCAAACAGACGATTTTTGCAGCGAACCAAAAGGCGCCACACCAGAGCGCCTGCGTAGAAAAACAACCATAAAACTTTGACTCGGGAGCAACCGAATGAAACCTATGTTGAAAGGCCTGATGTTGGCGGGATCCCTGCTGGCCGGCGGCCAAGCCATGGCCGGCGATTTGTTGCAGTGGCAGACCAACAGCCTGACGTACCTGTGGGGCAAGAACTTCACCGTCAACCCGCAGATCCAGCAAACCGTCACCTTCGAACATGCCGATGCCTGGAAGTACGGCGACAACTTCCTGTTTGTCGACCGCATCTTTTACAACGGCAAGGAAGACGGCAACGTCGGCCCGAGTACTTACTACGGTGAGATCAGCCCGCGTTTGTCGTTCGGCAAGATTTTCGACAAAGACCTGTCATTCGGCCCGATCAAAGATGTGTTGCTGGCCTTCACTTACGAGTTCGGCGAAGGCGATAACGAGTCGTACCTGCTGGGCCCGGGCTTTGACTTGAACATCCCGGGTTTCGACTACTTCCAGTTGAACTTCTACCAGCGCCAGACCGAAGGCAATCGCCCGGGTGACGGCGTCTGGCAGATCACCCCGGTCTGGTCGTACACCATTCCCGTGGGCAACTCCAACGTGCTGATCGACGGCTTCATGGACTGGGTGGTGGATAACGATAAGAACGCCCGTGGCACTTACCACGCCAACCTGCACTTCAACCCGCAGGTCAAATATGACCTGGGCAAGGCGCTGCACTGGGGCGAGAAGCAGTTGTATGTGGGTTTTGAATACGACTACTGGAAGAACAAGTACGGGATTGAAGATTCCGGTGCGTTCAAGACTAACCAGGACACGGCGAGCTTCCTGGTGAAGTACCACTTCTAACAGACACGGCAATACCCCTGTGGGAGTGGGCTTGCCTGCGACAGCGTTATATCTGTGCCAACTATATTGGCTGACACACCGCTATCGCAGGCAAGCCAGCTCCCACACTTTTAGATCGACGACAAGCCCAGGAACCTCGACAACTCCTCGCGCTTGGCCAACGCATCTTTCCTGCCCAACTCAATCAACTCGCTGCAATACCCCGCCTCGAACAGCAAGTAACTCAGCACCCCTGCCCCGCTGGTTTTGGTCGCTCCCGGCCCGCGCAAGAATAGGCGCAACGCCGCCGGTAGTTCCTGGCGATGACGCGCGGCGATTTCATCGATCGGCTGACTCGGCGCAATCACCAGCACTTCCACCGGCGCCAAGCCCTGTATCGCCGCATCCGCCGGCAACACATGACTGAACTGGTTGAGACGCTCGAGCAATTCGATGTCGCTTTCCAGGCTGTCAATGAACGTACTGTTGAGCATGTGCCCACCGATCTGCGCCAGGGTCGGTTGCTGGCCGGTAAACGTGCGTTGCACTGCCGGCTCATTGCCCCGAGGGTTACCGCTCACGCCCACCACCAGCACGCGGCTTGCGCCCAGGTGCAGGGCCGGGCTGATCGGCGCGGATTGGCGCACTGCGCCATCGCCGAAGTACTCCTGGTCGAGTTTGACCGGGGCAAACAGCAAGGGAATTGCCGAGCTGGCCAGCAAGTGTTCAACCGTCAGTTGGGTGGGCATGCCGATACGTCGATGGCGCAGCCAGGCATCGATGGTGCCGCCACCCTGATAGAACGTCACCGCGTGCCCGGACTCGTAGCCAAAGGCGGTGACGGCGACCGCATGCAGGTGTTTGTTGCGGATGGCGACATCGATGCCGTCCAGGTTCAGCTTGTCGTTGAGCAGCGCGCGCAACGGCGTGCTGTCGAGCAACGCCACCGGCACCTGGGCGCCGATACCCAGCAGGCAGTGGAAGGTGAAACGACTGGCCTGGCGGATCACACCGGGCCAGTCGCTGCGCAGCACCAAGTGGCTGCGAAAGCCCTGCCAGAACGCCGTGAGACGTTGGATGGCGGCCGTGAAGTCGGTGGCCCCGCTGGCCAGGCTCACCGCATTGATCGCCCCCGCCGAGGTGCCGACAATCACCGGAAATGGATTCGGTGCCCCTGGCGGCAGCAGCTCGGCAATCGCTGCTAACACCCCCACCTGATACGCCGCTCGCGCCCCGCCGCCGGAAAGAATCAAGCCTGTGACCGGTTCAGCTGGGCGCATTGCGTCACTCCATGTGCAGAAAAGTAAGGCTTATCGGCGGCGTTTCTCGTACAGCTTAGCCTCGCCCGGTGGCCGGCTCTTGAAGCGCCGGTGGGTCCACAAGTATTGCTCGGGGCATTCGCGTACCGAGGCTTCGACCCACTGGTTGATGCGCAGGCAGTCGATCTCATCGGTTTCGCCGGGGAAGTCGGTCAACGGCGGGTGGATCACCAGCCGGTAACCGCTGCCATCGGCCAGGCGCTCCTGGGTGAACGGCACCACCAACGCCTTGCCCAGGCGCGCAAACTTGCTGGTGGCGGTCACGGTGGCGGCCTGGATGCCGAACAGCGGTACAAAAATGCTCTGCTTGGCGCCGTAGTCCTGGTCCGGCGCGTACCAGATGGCGCGGCCGGCGCGCAGCAGCTTGAGCATGCCGCGCACGTCTTCGCGCTCGATGGCCAGGGAGTCGAGGTTATGCCGCTCGCGGCCACGGCGCTGGACGAAGTCGAACAACGGGTTGCCGTGTTCGCGGTACATGCCATCGATGGTGTGTTTCTGCCCGAGCAGGGCCGCGCCGATTTCCAGGGTGGTGAAGTGCAGGGCCATAAGGATCACGCCCTTGCCATCCAACTGCGCCTGCTTGAGGTGCTCAAGCCCTTCGACATGGGCCAGGCGCGCCAGGCGTTGACGCGACCACCACCAGCTCATGGCCATTTCAAAGAAGGCGATGCCGGTGGAGGCAAAGTTTTCCTTGAGCAGCTTCTTACGCTCCTTGGCGGATTTTTCCGGGAAGCACAGTTCCAGGTTGCGCGCGGCGATGCGGCGGCGTTCGCCAGCCACGCGGTACATGCCCGCGCCAAGCACGCGACCAATGGTCAACAGCGCGCGGTACGGCAACTGAGTAATCAGCCACAGCAGGCCGAGGCCCAGCCATAGCAGCCAGAAACGCGGGTGAAGAAATACAGCTCGAAAACGCGGGCGATCCATTACAGATTCCGGTAAAGACAGGGCCGCGCATTCTACAACGGTTCGACTCGGCTTGCGGCCCGTGGATGTTCTCGTTATAAGTCTCGACACTTTTCGTGACAAGCCGCTTTCGCCGACCATGAGCCAAACCGAACCGCTAGACCAAGATCCCGTGTTCCAGCTGAAAGGCAGCATGCTCGCCATCACCGTGCTGGAACTGGCCCGCAATGACCTCGATGCCCTGGACCGCCAACTGGCCGCCAAGGTCGCCTTGGCGCCGAATTTTTTCAACAATGCCCCGCTGGTGCTGGCCCTGGACAAACTCCCGGCTGGCCAGGGTGTGATTGATTTGCCCGGCCTGATGCGCGTCTGCCGCTCCCATGGTTTGCGCACCCTGGCGATTCGCGCCAGCCGTATCGAAGACATCGCCGCCGCAATCGCCATTGAACTGCCAGTACTGCCACCTTCAGGTGCCCGCGAGCGTCCGCTCGATCCGACCGAAGGTGAAGTGAAGAAAAAACCGGAAAAGCCGCCGGAACCGATGATCAAGCCTACAAAAATCATCACCTCCCCCGTACGCGGCGGGCAGCAAATTTACGCCCAGGGCGGCGACCTGGTGGTGATCGCTCCGGTAAGCCCGGGCGCGGAACTTCTCGCCGATGGCAACATCCATGTATACGGCCCGATGCGCGGACGTGCCCTCGCCGGCATCAAGGGTGATACCAAGGCCCGTATTTTTTGCCAGCAGTTGACCGCTGAACTAGTGTCCATCGCAGGCCAGTACAAGGTTTCAGAAGATTTGCGCCGTGATCCGCTGTGGGGGGCCGGGGTACAAGTCAGCCTGTCGGGCGATGTGTTGAACATCATCCGTCTTTAACGGATACTGCCGCATTTTCCAAGCATCTCTAGACTCTGATAGCAAAGCGAAACCGGCAAGACTTGCGTAGGACTATTTGGAAGTTGGCGTTCCCCCGTGGAAACCACATCTTTTTCCTACAAAGGCTGTCCGCCTGCGGCGAGTTCCAAGAGATGTTTTTCAGGGACCGAAAAGTCCTTTTTCCTTAGGGGTGAAACACCTTGGCCAAGATTCTCGTGGTTACATCCGGCAAGGGTGGTGTGGGTAAGACCACCACCAGCGCCGCTATCGGTACCGGCCTCGCTCTGCGCGGCCACAAGACAGTCATCGTCGACTTCGACGTCGGTTTGCGTAACCTCGACCTCATCATGGGCTGCGAACGCCGCGTGGTGTATGACTTCGTCAACGTGGTCAACGGTGAAGCCAACCTGCAACAGGCCCTGATCAAGGACAAGCGCCTTGAGAACCTGTACGTATTGGCCGCCAGCCAGACGCGCGACAAAGATGCGCTGACCAAAGAAGGCGTAGGCAAAGTACTCGCCGAGCTGAAAGAAACCTTCGAGTACGTGGTGTGCGACTCCCCGGCCGGCATCGAAACCGGTGCTCACTTGGCAATGTACTTCGCCGATGAAGCGATCGTTGTGACCAACCCGGAAGTGTCTTCGGTACGTGACTCGGACCGTATGCTCGGCCTGCTGGCCAGCAAATCCAAGCGCGCCGAAGACGGCCAGGACCCGATCAAGGAACACCTGCTGCTGACCCGTTACAACCCGGAGCGCGTCAGCAACGGCGAAATGCTTGGCGTTGAAGACGTGAAAGAAATCCTCGCAGTGACCCTGCTGGGCGTGATCCCGGAATCCCAGGCCGTGCTGAAGGCTTCCAACCAAGGCGTACCGGTGATTCTTGACGACCAGAGCGACGCCGGCCAGGCGTACAGCGATGCCGTCGATCGCTTGCTGGGCAAGACCGTGGAACATCGCTTCCTCGATGTTAAGAAGAAGGGATTCTTCGAGCGTATCTTTGGAGGCAACTAAACAATGAAATTTCTCGACTTCTTTCGCGCCAACAAAAAGCCAAGTACCGCGTCGGTAGCGAAAGAGCGTCTACAGATCATCGTGGCGCACGAACGCGGCCAACGCAGCACGCCGGACTACCTGCCAGCCTTGCAGAAGGAACTGGTCGAGGTGATCCGCAAGTACGTCAATATCGGCAACGATGACGTGCATGTCGCCCTGGAAAATGACGGCAGCTGCTCGATCCTGGAACTCAATATCACCCTGCCTGATCGTTGATCGAACAGGCGGTCGCCACGGCGGCTCGGGCACCTTGATCCCTTTTATGGGACCGGGTGAGCGAGCCGCCGTTGGCGTTTGTTACGAGGCTGTTTAATGCCGCTGTCCAATATCCATATCCTGCATCAGGACGACGCTGTCCTGGTGGTGAACAAGCCGACCCTGTTGCTCTCGGTGCCCGGCCGCGCCGATGACAACAAGGATTGCCTGATCACCCGTCTGCAGGAAAACGGCTACCCCGAAGCCCGCATTGTCCATCGCCTGGACTGGGAAACCTCGGGCATCATCCTGCTCGCGCGGGACGCCGATACCCACCGCGAACTGTCGCGCCAGTTTCATGACCGCGAAACCGAAAAGGCCTACACCGCCCTGGCCTGGGGCCAGCCGGCACTGGACAGCGGCAGCATCGACCTGCCCCTGCGCTACGACCCGCCGACCAAGCCACGCCACGTGGTCGACCACGAATTCGGCAAACACGCGCTGACTTTCTGGAAAGTGCTGGAACGTTGCGGCGACTGGTGCCGCGTCGAGCTGACGCCGATCACCGGGCGTTCGCACCAGTTGCGCGTGCACATGTTGTCGATCGGCCACCCGTTACTCGGTGATGGCCTGTACGCCCACGAACAAGCCTTGGCCGCCTGGCCGCGTTTGTGCCTGCATGCGAGCATGTTGAGCTTCACGCATCCGCAGAGTGGCGAACGGCTTCGCTTCGAGTGCCCCGCGCCCTTTTAAGCTGCGAACACGGTCAAATGTGGGAGCCGGCTTGCCTGCGATAGCGGTGTATCAGCCAATACATTTGGCACAGATGGGCCGCTATCGCAGGCAAGCCAGCGCCCACATTAGCCTTGTGTAGTTCTCAACAACGCAGCTTCACTTCAAATGTGGAGCCAATACGGTAAACTCCGCGCATTGCTGTCTGGAGCTATTTATGCGCGAAGCGTTGAATCAAGGCCTGATCGACTTCCTCAAGGCCTCCCCTACTCCTTTTCATGCCACTGCCGCCCTCGCCCAGCGCCTGGAAGCGGCGGGTTACCAGCGTCTCGACGAGCGCGAAACCTGGACCACCGAGGCCAACGGGCGCTATTACGTCACCCGTAACGACTCCTCGATCATCGCCTTCAAGCTCGGCCGCCACTCACCGCTGCAAGGCGGCATTCGCCTGGTCGGCGCCCACACCGACAGCCCGTGCCTGCGCGTCAAGCCCCAGCCGGAGCTGCAGCGCCAGGGTTTCTGGCAGTTAGGTGTGGAAGTCTACGGCGGCGCACTGCTGGCGCCGTGGTTCGACCGCGACCTGTCGCTGGCCGGCCGCGTGACCTTCCGCCGCGACGGCAAGGTCGAAAGCCAACTGATCGACTTCAAGCTGCCCATCGCCATCATCCCCAACCTGGCCATTCACCTGAACCGTGAAGCCAACCAGGGTTGGGCGATCAATGCGCAGACCGAACTGCCGCCGATCCTCGCGCAATTTGCCGGTGACGAACGCGTGGACTTCCGCGCTGTGCTCACCGAGCAGCTGGCAAGGGAGCACGGGCTGAACGCGGATGTGGTGCTCGACTACGAGCTGAGCTTCTACGACACCCAAAGCGCTGCGGTGATCGGCCTCAATGGCGACTTCATCGCCGGTGCGCGCCTCGATAACCTGCTGTCGTGCTACGCCGGCCTGCAAGCCTTGCTCACCAGCGAAACCGACGAAACCTGCGTGCTGGTGTGCAACGACCACGAAGAAGTCGGCTCTTGCTCGGCGTGCGGCGCCGATGGCCCGATGCTGGAACAGACCCTGCGCCGCCTGTTGCCCGAAGGTGACGAATTCGTACGTACCATTCAGAAATCACTGTTGGTGTCGGCGGATAATGCCCACGGCGTGCACCCCAACTACGCCGAGAAACACGACGCCAACCACGGCCCGAAACTCAACGCTGGCCCGGTGATCAAGGTCAACAGCAACCAGCGTTACGCCACCAACAGCGAAACCGCCGGCTTCTTCCGCCACCTGTGCATGGCCCAGGAAGTGCCGGTACAGAGCTTCGTGGTGCGCAGCGACATGGGCTGCGGCTCGACCATCGGCCCGATCACCGCCAGCCACCTGGGCGTGCGCACCGTGGACATCGGCCTGCCGACGTTCGCCATGCACTCCATCCGTGAGCTGTGCGGCAGCCATGACCTGGCGCATTTGGTGAAGGTGTTGGGCGCGTTCTATGCGAGTCGCGATCTGCCCTGAGACCGAGGCGCGGCCATCGCGGGCAAGCCCGCTCCCACTTTGGAATGCATTTTCCTGTGGGAGCCGGCCTGCCCGCGATGACAATTTCACTGACACCCAACGCTATCTGACTCACATCAACTCCACTTCTCGCAATTCGACCTAGACTTGTCAGTATTCCCACTCCGACAAGGCCGTCGCACCATGATCTCCATGTCCTCTTTCCACGCCATGCTCATTCCCATCATCATCGGCATGATCCTGCTCGCGACCGGTTTCAACTTTCGTGACAAACCTGTGGGCGTGTTTGGCATGTGGGTCGGCATGCTGTTGATCCTGGGCACCGTGGTGTACAAAATCCTCGCCAAACTGGCGGAATGACAAATGCACTCGCATTGGGCATAGCGGCCTCGTACACTCGGTCAATTCGTCGTTTTCAAGGTTGACCGCCTCGTGCTCTCCCGTCTGTTTGCTCTGCCCTGCTACTGCCTGTTCGCCCTGCTGATGCTGCTGCCGCTCACGCCTGCCCACGCCGCGGGCTTGCCCGGCCTGCTCGGCAGCACCACCAAGACCCAACCCCAGGCCGACGTGCCGCTGGGGCAGTCGCTGGACGAGGTGATCAAAACCTTGGAAAACGACAAGCAGCGTACTCAGCTGCTGAGCGACCTGAAAAAGCTGCGCGAAGCCACGCAAAAAGCCCAACCGGCCGCCGAACAAGGCGTGCTTGGTTTGATCGGCAGTACGCTGTCCGACCTTGAGCAGCAGTTCTCCGGCGCCGACAGCCCGGTGCAACGCTGGTCCAATGAGGTCGACCTGGCCAAGGACGAACTCAGCGCCCTGATGCTGCCTGCCCGCGAATGGTTGCCGATCATTTTCGGCTTTGCCGTGATCCTGGCCTTGTGGAGCCTGCTGGCCGCCGCGCTGATCTGGCTCAGCCACCGCGTGCGCGAACGGTTCGGCCTGCCCGAGGAACTGCCGCAACACCCGCGCACCTGGGACATGCTGCGTTTCGCCCTGCGCAAACTGGGCCCTTGGCTGATCGCCCTGGTGATCACGGTTTACTTGAGCTACGCCCTGCCTTCGTCCCTGGGTAAATCCCTGGCGATGGTGCTGGCCTATGCGCTGGTGGTCGGCACCTGTTTCTCGGCCATCTGCGTGATTGCCTTCTCCGTGCTCGATGGCCCGCATCGCCACCGCGCGCTGTACATCCTGCGCCGCCAAGCCTTCCGCCCACTGTGGTGGATCGGCAGTTTTGCCGCGTTTGGTGAAGCCTTGAGCGACCCAAGACTGATCGCGGCACTCGGCCAACACCTTGCCCATACCGCCGCGACGGTCGCCAATGTGATGGCCGCGCTGTCCACCGGCGTGTTTATCCTGCGTTTCCGCCGTCCGATCGCGCACCTGATCCGCAACCAGCCGCTGTCGCGCCGCCTTACCCGCCGCGCCCTCACCGATACCCTTTCGATCATCGGCACCTTCTGGTACTTGCCGGCGCTGTTGCTGGTGGGCATCTCGCTGTTCGCCACCTTCCTGTCGGCCGGCGACACCAGCACGGCGCTGCGCCAATCATTGTTGTGCACGGTGTTGCTGGTGTTGTGCATGGTCATCAACGGCCTGGTGCGCCGCCATGCACTCAAGCCACAGCGCGGGCACAAACGTCATGCGCTGTACTCCGACCGCCTGAAAAGCTTCGTTTACACCTTGATCCATCTGGTGGTGTGGCTGGTGTTTATCGAGCTGGGCCTGCGGGTTTGGGGGCTGTCGATGATTCGCTTCACCGAAGGTGACGGCCATGAAGTCAGCGTCAAGCTGTTCGGCCTGGGCGGCACGCTGCTGTTTGCCTGGCTAATCTGGATCCTCAGCGACACCGCGATCCACCATGCCCTGACCCGCTCGCGCAAAGGCATGGCGAATGCGCGTGCGCAGACGATGATGCCGTTGATCCGCAACGTGCTGTTCGTGACCATCTTTATCATCGCCGCCATCGTGGCCCTGGCGAACATGGGCATGAACGTCACGCCACTGCTGGCCGGTGCCGGTGTGATCGGTATCGCCATCGGTTTTGGTGCGCAGTCGCTGGTGGCCGACTTGATCACCGGCCTGTTCATCATCATCGAAGACTCCCTGGCGATTGATGATTACGTGGACGTCGGCGGCCACCTCGGTACCGTCGAAGGCCTGACCATCCGCACCGTGCGCCTGCGCGACATCGACGGCATCGTGCACACCATTCCGTTCAGCGAAATCAAAAGTATCAAGAACTACTCGCGGGAGTTCGGCTACGCGATCTTCCGGGTGGCGATCCCCTACAACATGGAAATCGACGACGCCATCAAGTTGATGCGCGACGTCGGCCAGAAAATGCGCAACGACCCACTGCAACGCCGCAACATCTGGTCACCGCTGGAGATTCAGGGCGTGGAAAGCTTTGAGTCCGGCAGCGCGATTCTTCGGGCGCGGTTCAAGACCGCGCCGATCAAGCAGTGGGAAGTCTCGCGGGCATTCAACCTGTCGCTCAAGCGCCATCTGGATGAGGCCGGGCTGGACCTGGCGACGCCGCGCCTGAGCGTGCAGGTAGTGACCGCAGGCTCCGTGCTGGAGAAAGATCCACAACAATAATTAGGGAGAGGTGCTTATGCGTTTAAACGGTCTGACACACCAATGGGTTTTGGGCTTGCTGTGCGGCGCCGCCAGCGGGGTGGTCATAGCCGCCAGCAGCGGCCAGGACAGTGCCCGGGAGGAAATCGCCGCCCAGGCCAAAATCCTTGAACCGGCCCTGCTGGAAACCCGCCGCGATATCCACGCCCACCCTGAACTGGGCAACACCGAAACCCGCACCGCCGAATTGGTCGCCAAGCAACTGCGCGACCTGGGCCTTGAAGTCAAAACCGGCGTGGCCCGCACCGGCGTCGTCGCCATCTTGAAGGGCGCCCTGCCCGGCCCGACCGTCGCCTTGCGTGCGGATATGGATGCATTGCCGGTCAAGGAAGTCGCCGACCTGCCCTTCGCCTCCAAAGCCAAAGGCACCTACTTGGGCAAAGAAGTCGACGTGATGCACGCCTGCGGCCACGACGCCCACACCGCCATCCTACTGAGCACGGCGAAAATCCTCACCGGCATGCGCGACCGCTTGCCCGGCACCGTGGTGTTTTACTTCCAACCGGCCGAAGAAGGCCCGAGCGACTTTGTCCCCGACGGTAAGAACACCTGGGGCGCGAAGATGATGGTGCAGGAAGGCGTGATGAAAGCGCCCAAGCCGGACGCGGTGTTCGGCCTGCACGTGTGGGCCGGTGTCCCCGCCGGGCAGATCGCCTACCGTCCGGGCCCGACCCTGGCCAGCTCCGATGACCTGCGCATCAAGATCCTCGGCAAACAGACCCACGCCGGCCGCCCTTGGGACGGCATCGATCCGATCACCGTGGGCGCACAAACCATTGTCGGCCTGCAGACCGTGGTCAGCCGCCGCACCGACATTTCGTCATTCCCGTCGGTGGTGAGCATCGGCACCATCAACGGCGGCACCCGCTACAACATCATCCCCGAATCGGTGGATATGACCGGCACCATCCGCTCCTACGACTACGGCATCCGCCAGAAACTGCACGCGGACGTGCGCCAGACCGTGGAGAAAATCGCTGAAAGTGGCGGTGCCAAGGCCGAAGTCACCATCATCGAAAAGTACGACCCAACCATCAACAACCCGGCGCTGACAGAGAAAATGCTGCCAAGCCTGCGTTGGGCGGCCAAGGATGATGTGGTGCAGGGGCCGCTGGTCGGCGGTGCCGAAGACTTCTCGTTTTACGCCAAGGAAGCGCCGGGGCTGTTTGTGTTCCTGGGGGTGACGCCGAGGGATCAGGAGATGAGCAAGGCGGCACCGAATCACAATCCGGGCTTCTTTGTGGATGAGTCGGCGTTGGTGGTGGGGGTCAGGACGTTGGCGTCGTTGGCGACGGATTATCTCTATACCCACCCACCGCAATAACGCTTTTATGTGGGAGTGGGCTTGCCCGCGATGGCGGTGTAGGTATCTACACATCTTTTTATGGGTTGGGTTCTTTGGTTGTCGCGGGGGCGCTGGGTGCATATCCGTTATTTGGGCCATGGCCTCTATTGGTTCCGCCCTTACGGCGGGTCACTTTTGGAAAAGAGCCCCAAAAGTAACCAAA
>NZ_JBJGXU010000100.1:0-13129 GCF_045447305.1 Pseudomonas sp. D47
CGTAAGGGCGGAACCCTAAGCAGCCGTTACCGCAGCAACGGATATGTACTCAATCTACCTAAACCCGCCAAAAACTTAACGCAACACAAAAAATCGCGTAGATACCAATGGCTATCGCAGGCAAGCCAGCTCCCACAATGATCTTCATTGTATGAAGGGTTTGGGTCAGGCCTTGGTCGCCAGCTCTTGCAGGTGATCCATCAGTTCCTGCGGCTTGAGCACCAGCACATCGCTGTCCACCGCATCCAGCACCACTTCCGCCGTATTCCCAATCAACGCCCCGGAAATCCCGGTGCGCGCCACGGTGCCGATGATGGTCACCGCCGCCTGCCATTTATGCGCCGCGTGGGGGATCAAGACGTCTGCTGGGCCTTCTTCGATGTGCAGGTGCGCGTCATCCACGTCAAATTCGACCTGGAACGCCTTGCACTGCTCGCGATAGCGCGCCTCGATGGTTTCTTTGAGCTGGAAGGTCGGGTCTGCCGCCGACAGCATGGGCGACGGATGGGCGCTGATCACGTGCAATTGCGCCTTGGCCAGGCTCGCTATTTGGAACCCGTGGTCAATGATGGTGTTGTGCAGTGCCTGGTGTTCACTGTCGTTGTTGCCCACGTCAATCGCCGCCAGCACAACCTTGCCAGCCCACGGCGTGGAGGTTTTCACCAGCAGCACGGGCGTCGGGCAGTAGCGCAACAGTTTCCAGTCCGCCGGCGTCAGCAGCGCCTTTTTCAGCGGGCTGTCGGCAAAGTGCTGCTTGATCACCAGGCCGCAGCCCTCGGCTTGCTGCACCTCAATGATGGTTTCATGCAGGCTGTCGTTCCACGCTTGCTCGGTGCTCACGTTGTAGCCGTCTTCTTGCAAGCCGGACTTGAGCAGGCTCAGCAATGCCGAATGCTCGTGTTTCTTGTCGCAGACCAGCAAATGCAGGTGCGCGCCGGTGACGCCGGCGATCAGCTTGGCGCGCTTGAGGGCCAGGCTTTCCGAGTGCTCGGGGTCGATGACCACCAGGATGCTGCGAATGGCTTGCATGGACGGATCTCCAGAGACGGGAAAAAGGGGCCTTGGACAACTATAGTTGCTGCTCGCCAGGCGTCATGTTGATGCACATCAAAGCCGGCGGCTGGTGGTCTGCGACGGGGTCGGTATAATCGGCGCCCTTTTGTGATCCTTTTGCCCGTGAGCCCGATGAACCTGCCCGAAATCCACGAATTCCTCGGCTGCCGCACCCCCGACGCCTGGGTCCAGGCTGCGTTGGCCGATCAGGAAACCCTGCTGATCGACCACAAGAACTGCGAATTCAAAGCCGCCAGCACCGCACTGAGCCTGATCGCCAAGTACCACGCCCATGTTGACCTGATCAGCATGATGTCGCGCCTGGCCCGCGAAGAGCTGGTGCACCACGAGCAAGTCATGCGCTTGATCAAAAAGCGCAAAGTCGAGCTGCGCCAACTGCACGCCGGCCGTTATGCGTCAGGTTTGCGCAAAGTGGTGCGCAGCCACGAGCCGGTCAAACTGGTGGATACGCTGGTGGTCGGCGCCTTTATCGAAGCGCGCAGTTGCGAGCGTTTCGAAGCACTGGTGCCGCATTTGGACGAAGAACTCGGCAAGTTCTACTTCGGTTTGCTTAAAAGCGAGGCCCGGCACTTTCAGGGTTACTTGAAACTGGCCTACCAGTACGGCGACGCCAAAGACGTCGCCCAAGTGATCGAGCGGGTGAGGGCGGCCGAGCAGGAACTGATCGAATCACCCGACATCGAGTTCCGCTTTCACAGTGGCGTGCCAGCCTGAAGCGACGGCCACGCCGAGCAGTGCGGTGATCCCGGCCAGCAGCAGGATCACCGTTTGTGTACCCAGTGGCGCTGCCAGCACGGCAATCGCCAGGCCTGCCAATGGCTGGGCCAAGTTGTTGAATAGCGTGATAACGCCCACGGTCTTGCCAAAGTCCTGCACCGGAATCACCCGTTGACGCGTGCTGCGCATGTACACATTGAACATCTTGTCGAAGCCGGTGATCAGCAGGAAGCCCAGGGTATACGCCCAGAGGTTGGGGCTGATCGCCATGATCAGTGCGCCTGCCGCAATCATTGCATAGGAGAGCCCTCCCAGCATTTTCAAGGGAACGGTTGCGCGCGCCAAGTAAAACAGAATGACGATAGTCACCACCGCGCCGGCAGCCTGCAGCAGGGCGTAGGCATCCTTGCCGGCAGCGTAGAGGCCAGTGACCATGGCGGCGGACGTTGCCAGCGTCACGCCGATGATCAAATTAACGCCCACGGCCAGGGTAATGACCCGCTTCAACTCCGTCAGGTTGCGGATATGCCCAAAGGCGATGCGCAGCGGTTGCAGCCAGATATCTTGGTGCTGCTCAAAACTTTCCAGGCTGACCGTGGTGTTGCGCTGCCACACCAGCATCGCCAAGTCCGCCAGCACAAACAGCCCGGCAATCCCAATGACCACCCAATGCCAGGCCCAGACCTGCAGCATCAACGCCGCCACCAACGGCCCCAGTACCAGGCCGCTCTGGTCGGCGATTTGTGAGTAGGACAAGGTTTTGGCATAGGTGTAATGCTTGAAGATATGCGGCATGACCACTTCGCGCGCCATGATGCCTTGGGTCGTCAACACCCCGCACAGCGCCGATAGAATTACCAGCCAATAGATACCGTCGAACACGCCGTACAACGCCACCGCCACCACACACGCCAGCGCCCGGTAAACCTGGCTGATATGCAGGATGCGCACCGGCGAGAACTTGTCGCACAATGCGCCGCACACCGGGAAGGCCAGGTAACGCGGCAGCGACTCGACAAAGAACGCCAGCCCCGCCCAGGAAACGCTGTTGGTGGTCTGGAACACGATCAGCGGCACGATAAACAGCAGGATCTGGTCCGCCAGCCGCGACAGGAACAGTGAAACAAAGAACGCCAGATAATCCTTGCGCATACAACTCCCTGTGAATGGCGTTAAAGATTGCAGGCAATTTGTTAAAAACTCTTAAAAGTATGAAGCTTCGTCAGGCAAAACCGGTCAACCGCTTCTGCCGGACAGCTTGCCACCTATAATGGCCGCACTTCAATCCGCGCGCACACACTGAGAACTTATGGAAAACCTGGGTCTGGGCAAGGTCCTGCTCGTTGAGGACGATGAAAAGCTGGCGGGGCTGATCGCACATTTTCTGTCGCAACACGGTTTCGAGGTGCGGGTGGTGCACCGGGGCGATAAGGCCTTGGCCGCGTTCCTCGATTTCAAGCCGAAGATCGTCGTACTCGACCTGATGCTGCCGGGCCAGAGCGGCCTGCACGTGTGTCGCGAGATTCGGAACGTGTCCGACACACCGATCGTGATCCTGACGGCCAAGGAAGACGACCTTGACCACATCCTCGGCCTTGAGTCGGGTGCCGACGACTATGTGATCAAACCCATCAAACCACCGGTGCTGCTCGCCCGTTTGCGCGCGTTGCAACGTCGCCAGGTGCCCGAGCCGACGGTGCGCGGTGCTCTGGAGTTCGGTCAGTTGGCGATTGACCGCAGTTGCCGGCTGGTCAGCCTGGGCGGCGATAAGATTGACCTCACCACCATGGAATTCGAGCTGCTGTGGCTGCTGGCCAGCAGCGCCGGCAAGATCCTCTCGCGTGACGACATCCTCAACCGCATGCGCGGCATTGCTTTTGATGGCCTGAACCGCAGCGTCGATGTGTACATCAGCAAATTGCGCAGCAAGCTTAATGACAACCCGCGTGAGCCGGTGTGCATCAAGACCATTTGGGGCAAGGGTTACCTGTTCAACCCGTTTGCGTGGGAGGTCTAGATGCTGCGGCTGTTTCTGCGCCTGTATGTGATCCTGGCGCTCGGTTTGGCGGGGGCGATCTGGCTGGTCAACTACACCTTCGACGAGTTATTGCCCGAAGCCAACGAAGTCTATAACCGTGAAGCTTTGCGCGGGCCGGCTTACGGCGTGGTGGAACAATTGCGCCCGGTGCAGGGGGCGGCCCGCGACGCTCGCCTGGCTGAGCTTCAGCCCCATTACGGGCTGCACCTGAAGTTGGTGCCGCGCGATACCTTGGCGCTGAACGAACGCGAGCAAAAACTGCTGGCTGACGGCCAACTGGTCGTGCGTGGGGACTTTATGGAGTTCTTGACCACGATTGACGACGGCCCGCAATTACTCCAAATCAAACTGCCGGAGGAACCCAAGTGGCTCTACCTGTGGGCCTATGGGTTTCTGGGCGTGAGCCTGGCCATCGTGCTGTATTTTTGGGTACGCCCGCACTGGCGTGACTTGGAGCATATCCGCCTGGCCGCGCAACGCTTTGGTGATAACGATTTGGCGTCGCGCATCCTGCTGCCGCGCCGCTCCACCGTGCGTGAGCTGGCTGGGCACTTTAATCAGATGGCCGAACGCATCGAAAGCCTGATCGCCAACCAGCGCGAACTGACCAACGCGGTCTCCCACGAACTGCGCACGCCGATAGCGCGCTTGTCATTTGAACTCGACCAGCTCAAGCAACAGTCCGACCCGCGCCAGAGCCGTGCGCTGATCGCTGACATGTATGCCGACCTGGGTGAGCTGGAAGAAATGGTCTCCGAGCTGCTCACCTACGCCAGCCTGGAGCGCGGCGCCACTCAGGTTACTCGGGAAAACATTGAGGCCCACAGCTGGCTCGACAGTGTGATCGGCAGTGTGGCCTTGGAAGCCGAGGCGGCGGGGGTGCAGTTGTCGTTGCGTACCTGTGAGGTCGACTTTATCCAGATTGAACCGCGCTTTATGGCCCGTGCGGTCATCAACTTGCTGCGCAATGCCATTCGCTATGCCGAGCGGCGGGTGGAGGTGTCGTTGGTCAAGTTTGGCAGTGGCTACGAAGTGCGGGTTAACGACGATGGCCCGGGTGTGCCGCTGGAGGGCCGGGCGAAGATCTTCGAGCCCTTCTTGCGGCTGGACACCAGCCGTGACCGGCGCACCGGTGGGTTTGGTTTGGGGTTGGCGTTGGTGAAGCGGGTTAGCCAGTGGCATGGTGGGCAGGTGGAAGTGCTGGATTCGGAGTGGGGCGGGGCGTCGTTTCGGATGACTTGGGCTTATGCTGAGTAGGGCTGGGAGCTATGACCATTTTTGTTTCGGTCGATGGAGTACATATCCGTTGCTGCGGCCAGCGTGGTTTAACGGGGCGCCTCAGATCAAGATCACAAGCAAGAGCACGGCGGCCTATTAGCTGACCTGAGTGGTAGAAGCACAGCAGAGCAGAAGCAGAGCACCCCATCTAGCTGATGTAATGAGATCCCAATGTGGGAGCGAGCAAGTCGCACGGCCGCTCCCACACGTTGACCTTGTTCGGCAGCCAGCCCCGCAGTGCTCTGCTTTTCTGTGGGAGCTGGCTTGCCTGCGATGGCATCAACTGGTTATGCCTGATACACCGAAGTGTCTGCATCACAGGCACGCCAGCCCTCACTCCCAAGTCAGAAGGTGTACTCAAGCACCCCCATCACCGATGTCTGCAACCGCCGCTCCACAATCGGGCTCTTGCCCGCTTCATCCGCCAAATACTGCACATCCAGCAAGGTCGAGAATTGGGTGTGCTCGCTGATCGGCATGCTCCACACCAGGTTCATGCCGTTGCTGATATTGCCTGCACCGGCCTTGTACTCCTTGAAGCGGCTTCGTGCGGCTTGGCCGGTGGTCACGCCGTACCAGGTCATCAGGTATTCGCGGTCACCGAAGTGGCTGCTGAGGCTGGCGTCCACGGAACCGTAGCGGCCTTCATACAAATTGGTGCCCAGGCTCAACTCAAGGTGGGTGTAGGCCTTGCCGGTGTCCTTGTGGTCATCTTCCTTGAGCGCGTGTTCCAACGTCGCGCCGACGATCACGCCGCCCAGGTTGTAGGCGGCGCTGACGCCCAGTTGCGGGCGCGACTTGATCTCGCCCATACCCTTGAGGCGCTTGGAACCGGCATGCAAGCTTTCGTTTTTATCCTTGCGCGCGCTGCTGGCGCCGACGTAGGCGCTGAAGCTCAGGGCATTGCCTTCGTAGCCCCAGCCCAGCCCCTTGCCGGTGTCGAGGAAAATCCCCCAGGGGCTGACGATTTTGCCGCCCAGCAATGGCGCGGTCATGCGTTCGTCGCTGCCGCTGTAGCGCGGCGCGTTGGCCACGCCGGCCTTGAGGCTGTATTGCCAGTCTTCGGCAATCGCGGTGTCGGCAGCGGCGAGCAGGCATAGCGAGGTGAACGACAGGCAGAGGTTTTTTGAGCGCATCAGGGGTTCGTCCATGTTAGAAATCCAGGCGGTTGTGGGGCGAGTGGGTACGTTTGAAGGAATAGCCCGAAGCGCTCAGGCCATTGACCTGGCGGCTTACGGTGTCGCCCAGGCCGTAGCCGTTGCCGGCCAGGACTGCGTGGGCGTTGTCGACGGGGAGCAGGATGTAGTCGGTCAGCGGCTCGTCGTGCAAGTGGCCGCGAATCACCAGGAAGCCTTCTTCGAGGCGCACGCTGATGCCGCTCAAAGGCGCGTCGGGCTCGTGGGTGTTGAGCACTTGATACGTGCCGATGGTGTCGGCCCAGGCCAGGGGCAGCGGCGGCGGGTCAATACGCTCGCCAATAGCAATGCGCTGGCCGTGGCTGCGGGCGGTGAGCATCTGGCGACCCTGCACCGTGACCACATCGAGTTGCACGCGGCCCAGGTCGCCGAGGTCCTTGAACCACAAGCCCAGGACCTTTTTCTGCGCCCGCAGCCAGCCGGAATCGTCGCGCAATAACTCGAAGTCGAACCCGGCCAACTCGCCGGCCAGCCGGTTGTTCTCATCCTTGATGCGGAACACGCCCCAGGCCGTGGCATAAAACCCGGCCAGGCGCTTGCGGTCGACGGCCGCCGGCACGTGGCGCAACTTGAGCCCATGGCTGGGTACCTGGCAGTCGTCGGCGCACACCGCTTCGCCGGTTTGCGCCTGCAGCAACAGGCGCAGCGCGTCGGTGGCGAGGCGGGCGACCAGTTCTTCGGCGTTACTGTCATTGGCCATGATGATCACTGCCAATTGCTGGTCCGGCAGCACGCTCAACTGCGCGGCAAAATCGTCGCCACCGCCGCTGTGCTGATAAGTGCGCACACCGGAGCCCACCGGCTCATCGCCGCACGGCGCGAGGAACCAGCCCAGGCCCATCTGGCAGTCGAAATCCAGTGCGTTGCCGGTATTTTGTTGGGTGAGCATCGCCTCAATCGACGCGTTGCCCAACACCCGGTTGCCTTTGTAGAGGCCTTGGGCGAACAGCATCTGCACGTAGTGGCTCAGGTCTTTCGGGCTGGCCCACAAACCAGCGGCGGCGAGGTCACGCACCTGGGCGTCGGTGCTCGCCACGCCGTCCTCGTAGCCCAAGGCGCGGAAGCTCAGCTGTGTACCGGTGCCGACAAAACTCGACTGGCTCATCTCCAGCGGCTTGAGCAGGCTGGTTTGCATCTGCGCTTCAAAGCTTTTGTCGCTGACCCGCTCAATGGCCGCGCCCACCAGCGAATAACCGAGGTTGGAATACGCCACTTGCGAACCGGGTGGGCTGCTCAGCCAGACGCCGGACACGCGCATCGGCATCTGGCCCATGGCGAAGGTGCTGCGCAGGTCACGCAGGTGTTCACTGGGCAGGCCGGACTGATGGCTGAGCAAGCGGCGCAGGGTGATATCACGGTCGGCGGCGTCTTGGTCGCTGTGAAAGCGCGAGCGCACGTAGAACTCGCGCAAGGTCTGCTGGATCGGCGCATCCAGCGCCAGACGCTGCTGTTCAACCAACTGCAACGCCGCCGTGGCGGTGAGCAGTTTGGAAATGCCGCCGGCACGGAACGCCGTGTTCGGCGTCACCGGCACACCCTGGGCCTTGTCGGCCATGCCGAAACCGCGCGCCCAGATCAGCTCCTGGCCATTGACCAGCGCAATCGACAGCCCGGGCACATTTTCCCGCGCCATCTCCTGTGGAATACGCGCTTGCAGGTAACGAATGATCGCACCGTAATCACCCTTGGGAATCGGCGGCGGGGCAGGCGGTTGCCCATGGCAACCGAGACTGCCCAGCAGGCAACCCAACAGCGGAATACCGCGCAATGTGCGAAACATGAAGAGCACCCGGATGGTGATTTGGATGCTCGAATGCTAGGGCGCAGCTGACCAACAATCTTTGAGAGCTTTGTCGAGAAACTGTCAAAGACTGTTAACGCGCCAGCCCTAAGCGTTCATGCCAGTGGGCGATGGACGCTTCGGGGTATTCATCGAACTGCAAGTCGCCTTTGCACACGCTGACCTCGACCCACGGCGCCTTGTAACCGAGCATCAGGTGCGTGTGTTCCGGCGGCACCGGCAAGGGTGTGTCGATGGCTGAGGCAAACGGGTGAATCAGCTCAGGCCACTGCGGGCTGAACAGCCACAAGGCGCTGCCGCACTGCGAGCAGAAATGCCGTTCGGCGGTGCTCGCATGCGCGCGGCTGGCGCCCTCGGGCTTGAGCCTGGCGTGGTAGATCGAGATCTGCCTGCGACCCTGTACCTTCAGGGTTTGCGTATCACCGGCAAGGTTGATCGCATAACCGCCGCCGCCTTGGGTCTTGCGGCAGATCGAGCAGTAGCAACGTTGGTAGGGATAGGGATGCTGGCTGTTTAGGCTGAATGTTACGGCGCCGCAATGGCAGGATCCTTCGAGTTGCATGAGCTGACTCCTCAAGGCAGGTTGTAACAACACTTTGCTAATACCTTAGCCTCAGGCAAGATTCTCCGCTTTGGTTTCAGGGAAGACACCCATGATTGCTCACTTGCAAAGCGCTGCCACGCAAATCCGCCACGCTGTGCGTATGGCGACCGAGGGGTTGGTCGGGCGCGAGCAATTGGCCGAGCTGATTGTGCTGGCAGCGGTCGCCCAGGAGCACATTCTGGTGATCGGTCCGCCCGGCACGGCCAAGAGCGCCGTAGTACGCCGTGTGGCGCAGTCCATGGGTGGGCGCTACTTTGAGTACTTGCTGGGGCGCTTCACTGAACCGTCGGAGCTTTTCGGTGCCGTGGACCTGAAGAAACTGCGTGAAGGCACGGTCGAAACCGATGTCAGCGGCATGCTGCCGGAGGCCGATATCGTGTTTCTCGATGAGGTCTTCCTGGGCTCGACCGCCATTCTCAATACCTTGCTGGGCGTTCTCAACGAGCGCCGCTTTCGCCGTGGCCATACCCAAATCCAATGCCCTTTGCGGGTGTGCGTCGGGGCTGCCAACGGCTTGCCGGACGATGAAGCACTGGCGGCATTTGGCGACCGCTTCCTGTTGCACTTGTTTGTTGAGTCGGTGCCGGACAATCAACTGGAAGCGATGCTCGCGGGCGGTTGGCAGTCGGAGCAGCGGCCGGTGCAACAGTTGCTGGGGTTGGCCCAGTTGGACACGCTGAGCCAAGCCTTGAAAAACGTCGACCTGGGCGCCGTACGTCCGGCTCTGGCCCAGGCGATTCGTCGTCTGCGCGAAGCCGGCATCCAGCTGTCGGACCGCCGCATCGTCAAGTCCCAACGGCTGATCGCGGCCGCTGCGTTGTTGGGCGGGCGGCTGCAAGCCAGCGACGCTGATCTCTGGCCACTGCTGTATGTGCTACCGACCAAGGAAACCCAGCAACATGGCCGCGAGGTGCTGCGGGACCTGTTTGCCGCGTCCAGCAACAGCCATTTGTTCAGTGCGGTCGAAGAGGCCACCCTGCAACCGATGGCGCGTTTGAATCGCTTGCTTGAAACCGCACAAGACTACCTGGCACGTAGCGAGCCGCCAGCCAGCCCGGCGCTGGAAAGCCTGTTGCGCGAAATCGATGCCAACTTCAATAGCCAGACCCTGCCGGAACCCTTGCAGCACGTACGCGGCCAACTGGCCCGATTGCTGACGCCGACGCCATGATTGCTGGCACGCAGACCTGGGCCTGGCGCCCGCGGCAGCTGCCCGCGGACCCTCAGGCGGCGGTGGCCTGGGGCGATGCCGCACGCCGCTTGCAGGCGCGCTTGCTGTTGCTTGCCGATGAACAGGCTTCGCGCTTGCACGCCACTGCCAGCGGCGACGTATTGGTGGTGACCGGGGCGGCGGTTGATTTGCCTTGGGTCGATGGCGTGGAATACGCCGCAGCGCACCCCGGCGCGCCTGGCGTGTGGCTGCCCACCAGTTGGGAACCGACAGTGCCGGTGGACCTGCTCGGCCAGACGCTGTCGGCGCGTTTCAAGCGCTCGCCCTTGCTGTTGTGGCGCGAACCGCCAGCGGTGGTGCCGCTGGATCGCCTGTTGCCGGTGTCTGTCGAGCATCTTCAGCGGATAGCGACTTACTGGGGAGCAAGCGATGCAACTGCCTGAAGCCCTGCAACCCTGGCGCCAATGGCTGGTGTGGTTCGCGCCGCAACATCTGCCGTTGTTCGCCGACCTGCTGGGGCGCCTCAACCCGGTACTTGGGCCACTGCGCGGCATGCAGCAGGGCGGTGTGCCAGAGCCTGACGGCGTGGGTGATCTGCAACGGCGTGGTCCTTATGAACGCCTGCTCTCCAGCGAATGGCTGTTGGCTGACGAAGTGCCCGATGAGTTCATGCGTCGGGCCGTCGGCGGCGAACATATGTTCCTGGCACCGCAGTACCGCGCCCGCGAAGCTAATCGCCTGATTGTCGTGCTGTTCGACGCAGGCCCGTTGCAATTGGGCGCCGCGCGGTTGGTGCATATCGCCTTGCTGACGCTGTTGGCCCGGCGTGCCGAGGAGTCGGGGGCGCAGTTGCGCTGGGGCATCCTGCAAGGCTCGCCGGTGTTGCATGAATTCGATAGCCCGGCGCAGCTCAAACGGCTGCTCAAGGCGCGCACCTATGAAAGTGTCGCCCCGGCGCACTGGCACGCCTGGCATGAATGGCTGGCCGCGCAGGGCGAGACGCTGGGTGAGTGCTGGACAGTCGGGCATCGATTGCCCAAGGACGCAAGCCAGACCTATACGCATCGGGTGCAGGTGCAGCGCAGCCTGGATGGGCGCAGCCTGTCGTTTGAGTTGCAGGCCGGGTCGGTACGGCGCGTGCTGCTGCCCATGCCGGATGAAGGGCGCGCGGCGCAACTGCTCACAGGTCAGTTCGACGATGAAGTCCAGGCACCGCCGTCGAAGCTCGCACGTGCGGTGCCACGGGTAGCGTTGACCTTGCCGCCCGTGATCTCCAGCGCCGGTAACCATGTGGCGCTGCGCCTGCTCGATGAGCCGGGCATGGTGGTGATCAAGCTGCCGCACAAGAACCAGAAAAAGTCCCTGGAGGTTCGACGCCGTCTGTGGGGCAAGCATCAGCGCGTGTTGAGCACCACCTTTCACCATCGCAGCCTCGGTGCCGTGTTGAGCGATAACGACAGCCTGACGTTCTGGAACATCCCCGGTATGGCCACCGTCGACAAGCCCGCCCGTGAACAGCTGCAACTGCCACCGGGCACCGCGACGTTCCTGCCGAGTGTCTGGCTGCACAGCCAGAACTCAGTGCGTGTCTACCTGCTCGACAGCCAGGGACGGCTTGCCTACTGGAAGTCGCGTCAACTCTGCCAAGTGGCGGACGACGTGCTGAGCCTGGTGCAGGTCGACCCCATGACCATCGCCTATGCGCGCAGCGAAGGCGGGCAGATCGTCGCGTATTCGGGGTCTGCCGACGGTTTACGCGCCAATGGTCATGCTGTCGGCTCGGCAGCGGGCGTCAGCCAAGTGCTGTTGGCCGCCAACTTTTACTGGCGGCAGTACTGCGGCGGTTGCGCGCTGCTGACCACCCAGGACGGTAATCAAAGTTGGCGCCTGGTCACCCATGAAAGCTTTCCGGCCAAGCACGAACAGATCGACTTGGCGCCGGGCTGGAAAGCCATCGGCCTGCACCATGCGTTCGGCCAACGGCAGCTCTACTCACTGGTGCTGCTGGGGCCGAACCAGCACAGCGTCGGGCTGTACATCGAGGGGCAACAGCGCAATTTGTTTACCACCTCGGCGCCGATTGCCCGCGCGAGCTTTTGCCCTATGAGCGGCTTGATCGCCGTATTGACCACTGACCGGGAATTACTGGTTTACTCGCTTGCCGAGCGCGCCATGCGCCTGCAAGTGATGTGCAACCAGGCACCGCAGCTCACTCAGGAAGGTGCCAATGCTTGAGCCAGAACGGATGCTGATTCGCCGCCCGCTACTGACCGGGCACCAACAGATTGATGGCCTATGGTTTGCCGGCGAACGCTTTGATGAAGGCGAGCGCCGGCGCTTGATCCTCGACTATTGGCAAACCGACGCGCGTGCCTATCGCTTTGCCGACGGCGACTTGCTGCAGTTCCACACACCGTGCCCGGTGCACTGCGAAAGCCTGCATGGCTGGCCGCTGATCCGCCAGGGCCGGGGCTTGTCGTCTGCCGCGTTGCACCCCGATGAACTGCAAGGGCTGGCCGCTGCCGACCTGTGGCTGGTACGCGGCAGTCAAGTCGACGGCCTGCAATTGCGCGATGCTCACGTGCTGACGCCTGGGCTGTGGCTCGACATCAGCACCTACACGCTGCTCGATACGTTTGACTGCCATACCCCGTTGCCTGCCACGGTGCCGGACGCGGTGGTCACCGACCTGCGCGAAATCCTTGGTGGGCCACTGGAGCCCGTCAGCCCGGAGCGTGAAGCGGTGATGCAAGCGCTGCTGGAGCGCCAGCGTCACACGCCGAGTACAGGGGCTGGCGCCAGCTTGTCGTCTGCGCAAAACAACGCGACTCCCGCCCGCGAAGTCTCATCCCCGGTGCTGAAAATCGTGATTGGCTTGGTGCTGGTGGGAGGGTTGATCCGCCTCTTCGGCCACAGCGCGCCCGCAGCCGCGCTGGCCACGCACACACAGTCGTTCAGCGGTATGCTCCTGAGTGCCATGATCTGGATGGTTGTGATCACCGCGTTACTGTACGGGTTGAACCGCTTCCTACATCGTGGCGCGTCGGCACCCGCCAAAGCCGCGCCTAGGCCGGTTGCCCCTGCATCCCCAGGCATCGCTGCGCGTGCCACCCCGCGCAGGCACAAACCTGCCGCGTGGCGCCGGCTGTTGACTCGGCTGACCCAGCATTCCCAGCTCTCCAAACTGTATGGCAAACGCCAGGCCGCCTACATGCAGCGCATGTTGGAGATGTTCGAAGAGGGCAACTTC
>NZ_JBJGXU010000101.1:0-12523 GCF_045447305.1 Pseudomonas sp. D47
GGTCCGTGGCAACGACTCTTACATCGCCGTTGGGTTGTGGACTGTTGCTGGTGATCGGACCGTAGCTGCCGTCAGTGCGCACGGGGGTGGTGCCCGACGTCCCATCGGGAAAGATCACGTGAATCACACTGCCGGGTTCGGCCGCGCCGACGCCTCCAGAAATGCTGATGATGCCGTCCGGTTTGATCGTGACCAGCGGCTTTTCCGGAGTCAATGGAGCAGTGGTATCGACATAAGTAAGCGTGATGGGTGCACTACTATTACCCGCCACGTCGGTCAACGTAATTTTGGTATGACCGGACGACTGAGGCATGGCGCTGGTGATCGGGCCGTAGCTGCCATCTGCTGCTGCGACAAAACTCCCCGTGCTGCCATCGGGGAATATAACCACCACCATACTGCCCGGCTCAGCGGTACCCGCGACACCTGAGACACTCAATCTGCCATCCAGATTAAGCACCTCCGAAGATCCGACGGACATGACGGGATCAGAAGTATCAACGATGATATCAATGCGGGCAGAGCTGCCGACATTGCCCGCCGCATCAATGACCTGGACAATGACGTGATAGGTACCGTCGAGCAGGGGGTCATATTCCCAAGCCGTGCCGGTGACTATGGCCTGGTGCCAAGTGCCGCCACCATCCAGGCTGATCTCAACACGGTCGTTTGTGCCTAATGGCGCTGTCAGGGTACCGAAAAACGTAATTTTTGTGCCATTGGTAATGTAATCGACGCTGCTGATACCTGTATCGGGTGAGATCGAGGTGATGTTGATAATTGCGTGCTGCACCGTCGTATCGATTTGCAGCAATTGATTGGCTGTTTGCCCAACGTTGCCTGCGGCATCGATCACCCTGGCCACCACGCTGTAGCTACCATCGAGCAGCACGCTGGCGGTATTGTCGTAACTCCAGGCGGTAGCCGAAACGTTTGCCATGAACCAGGTGAGCCCGCCGTCTAGGGAAATCTCTACCCTCTCACCTACGGCCAGCGGCTCACCCAGCAGTCCAGTGATGAGCAGCGTGTTGTCACGGGTAATGAAATCAGTGCCGCTAATACCCGTATCATCGCTGACGCTCGCGATGCTGATGGTTTGAGTAGCGGTAGGAGGCCCCGTATCAATGACCACGACTTGAGTGCTGACAGCCCCGGGCGTACCTGCGGCACTTATAACCCGGGCCTCAAACAGATAGGTACCGTCGGCCAGCACTTGGGTGGTGTTGTCATAGGCATAAATATTTCCGCCCATCGACTGCGCGTCATGCCAGCTGGCCCCTCCATCCAGCGATATTTGAACTTTCTCACCCGTCGCAAGCGTGCCATTGAGCATGGTACTGACGACCAGCGTCGAATCATTAGTAATAAAATCGCCCGTCACGCCGTTATCAGCGCTTATCGCAGTGATCCGCGCACCCGCACTTGGGGTGTGATCGGTGGACGGGCTTGAGGAGCTATGGCCACCACCACCACCACCACCACCCGCCAGGGCTACTCCCCCAGCCAACAGTCCTGCGCCCGCCAGCCACCACCCGTTAAATTCAGAAGATGTGCTGTCAAGTAAAGGCTGAATACTTTCGATTTTTACAAAGCCACCTTGATCTAAAATCGGCTGCCCCGCCGCATCCAGGGCCGGCGTGACCAACCCTTGAGGGTCTTGAATGACCAGGGTGTTTTTGACGCCTTTGTGCAGCAGGTAAAAATCGTCCAGGGTAATGACTTCACCTGAACGCATCGAGATCACCAACGCATTACCTTGACGCTCTAGTGATGCGATGTCTTTGACGGAATCGACCGACAACTCCACTACGGAAGGCTCGGTGAGCGAGGCATGAAGACCGGAGACAGTGCTGGATGCATGGGTCTTTTTATTTACGACTGTGATCACTGCTTTCATTTGTTCGTCTCCAGAATCGGTCTATGCGCTAAAAATTAATTATCGCCAACGAAGACATAACTACCCGTGCCGTTAAGCATCTTATGACCTTCCTTGGTATTGATTGTTATTGTAATTTGCTAAATGCGAACTATTCGGATGACTCTGCAGATTGAACGCACATAGCCGTCGGACGAAACAATGGCACTAGTCATTGCAAACGTTTTGTAGAAGGCATACAGCTTCGGTTACCAGCTTCGGTTACGACCTGGGAAAAGGTAAATAAGTCGGTGCACTAGTTTTAAAGCGGCAACAACTTTCACCCATCCACGATCGCAGCATAACCCTTTTTTCTATTTTCCACTCCGACACCGCATTGAAAACTGAGCGGCCGACATCAATCCACCACCACTTTTCACAATGCGGCTCGAAAATTCATACGAATGAACCAGTTCAAAGCCCTTAATAATCATCTTAAATTCGTTGAATAGCTAACTATACAAGTCTCTCATACTAAGAAATAAAGGGGATGAGCGTCTTTCCATCATCTTCAAATTACTAACCTGGATGAATAATGGAGCTCAAGTAAACCGAGCAAAAGCACTAGAGAAATAGTTGTGAATATCTCGTTAATAGTTAGTTATCACTAGCCGGCGTTCGCCAAACCCCTGTCGAAATTATAATTTTATTCTGGGCGGCGGCAAAAACTGAGTGCAACACCTGACCTTTCCGGTACGGTGCTGCCCCTATGTCTTATTCCGAACTCAGCGCTGAAGAGCGCGCCACCATTCAAATAGGGTAATGCCCAAGGCTTCAGCCTGCGTAGGATCGCCTGCTTGATTACCCGATCCCCTTCGACTATCAGCCGGGAACTGGGTCGCAATCAAGATGCTTTCGACGGCTACTCGGCCCGCGTGGCCCAGCAGCAGATGCTGGCCCGCCGCCAGGTTTGTCGACCGATGCGAAGGCTGTTGCCGGGTAACGAGCGCTTCGAGTTGGTGGCTCATATGCTGCGTGAGCGTTTGTCTCCCGAGCAGATTGCGGGTAAGGCCAACGCCTCGTCCGTAGGCACGTTGGTGGAGCGCACCAGTGGCTACCTGATGCGGGTGAAGATGAATGATGCGACGGCAACCTCGGCGATGGAGGGCTTCAGTGCAGCGCTCAATGGCATGCCGCTGGCGGTGCACAAGAGCATGACCTACGACCAGGGCCGAGAAATGGCGCGGCATGCTGAAATCACCCAGCAGACCGGGGTGGCCATTTACATCTGCGACCCACACAGCCCCTGGCAGCGCGGCAGCAACGAAAACATCAACGGTCTGATCCGTCAGTACCTGCCCAAGGGTACTGACTTGTCGGGACACAGCCAGGAACAGCTGGATGCCATTGCCTTACAACTGAATATGCGACCCCGTAAACGCTTCGATTTCAAATGTCCGATCGAAATGATGAGTGAGGTGATGCAAAAGGCCATGGCTATGCGGCACGATACGCCCAATTCAATCCAATAGCCGTGTTGCACTCAGCTCCTGCAACCGCCCTGGCTTGACGCTAGCAACCGGCCTTACGCATCATCTTAAAATGCATATAAATAATCCAGCCACCCAAAGCGACTGGTACCGAACCATTTGCGTCGAACCTGACGCATCCTACTAAACAGATCCGTTGACGGCCCCGCCCCATCTCGCCCCCTGCAAGCTTCACACCCAGGCCTATGCGCACCAATCACCTATCATCTGCGCACAACCAGCGCCCTCCCATTAAGCTGCTTACGTCCGCCAAAAAAAAGACGAGGACGAATGAGAATACTGATCATTCCGAACCAAGAAAGCCCGTCCATCAGCAAAAGGCGCCTATGCACGATGAATATGAATTAATTTAAGGAAATCACACCTCATAAACTACTGCAATCCGTCAATCCCATCTATGATTGGGTCAGGCAGCGTGATTTGAAATTAACCAAAGTGATGTACCCAGCAAGGAACGGGGCCATTAAAGACAGCATTGAGTAATTCGATACGAAATGGTACGCACTGGAATTGACTCGCGTGAGAGCTGGTTTTTTAGCTAGTGGGGCACGCCAGTAGCTCAGCCTTACACAGTGAAATTTCAAGCGCTTACAAAGGATCTGTAATGCATGCAAAAGACCGCGCATAAATCTGAAAAAATCCTGATGAATTAATGATGCAGGAAAGATCGAGCAAAACGATATATTCGCGCTTGGCCCCCTGCGATGTTGAGCATGGACAGGTACTTTTTTCTGCGGATTGAATGACATATATTTGGACGCTGGCTGCCCGAAGTGTTTGTTGCCGAACTCCTGCATTATGTACGGTTAGGTTGGCTGTATAGGATACCTTGGTAGCACTAAAATTTTATGCATTCACTTGTTACTATAGCCCGCGAAAACGACGGACGTAGTTTATATACGTAACATTCACACGGATGCCCTATTGGCTTTTAAACCCGAATCTACTTTCGGCCCAATTGAACCGACGAAATAATGACGCCCCTCTTGCTTTAAACGGGCTCTGATAATGATCAATACAGTTTATGACGCCTGGCCGGATCGGGCCATAAAGGCCTAGTATCAAATATGATATAGGAGTATACGCAATGTTCACGGCTGACAAGCACCTTCCCCTCACTACAGAGCCAAAATCATGCGACTATTTCATTACATTTCTGGATGGGCGGCAGAACGCAAAATTCACACCGTCCAAGCACCAAATAGTGGTTCAAGATGGAACGGGGAGCAAATTTTTTGAGCTTAGCTACACCTCAAGCCGGATTTTGGAGCTACTAATTCTCAATGCAGATGTGATTGTAAGCCGCGAAGAGATTTTTTCATTTGCTTGGCCGCGCCGCGTGGTTGGGCAGAACAGCCTCAATCAGGCGATATCTAACATTCGCGAGCTGTTTCACGATGATGACCTGCGGGCAATTATTCAGACCTTCCCAAGACGTGGCTACCGGTTTAATTCGAGCTACCTCAGCAAGGAGCCGGAGCACGCCTATTTCGTTGACATGCAGGACGGACAGCCGTCAAGCGCTCCTCTGCCCCTTCCGGTGACGCCCCAAATTTATTCGACGTCGACGCCGTCCAACGTCACATTAATCAATTACATATTGGCGGCCTTAGTAACAGTTCTCCTGGTGGCATTCATGTGGCGCTTTGACTGGGTACTTGCCGAACAAGAGGGGCTTTCGGTGCTGGAGGAAACAATGGGGGATCTGACGATTTTTTACTTGTCTGAAAGTGAATCGGAGCTGATTCTAATAAAGAGCCTTATGCAACCGCTACGCTCACGCTTGACCGATATGATAACGCAGCCGGAAACCGTGATATTCAATCGCATGCACAGCTTTTATGAAATCACCTGCATTGATCGTGGCACAGGAGTTCGTTTTCTGAGTATTCATAAAAAGCAGCTCAGTGCGATTACGGACGCACAACTGAAGGAGTGCCTGGAGTGAAGCTCCTCACCATTAGCTTACGAATGACACTCATTGCCATCATTGTGTTGCTTGCCGCCCTTCATGGCATCTACTACGCACTTTCGCAGAGACCCATTTTTCAGGGCATTTATTTTGCTTCGGGAAAGATCATCGCCAGCAATGGAGAAGAATTATCCGCAAATCAGCGCCTGCAGTCGCATGGCCAACAAGTTCATCAGTTTGAGCAGATCAACGAGGAGAGCCAGAAATACACCTTAATGCTGCTCAGCAGCTTTGCCGGTAGTGGACGGTTCATCATCGATAAGTATGAAGCAAGCCAGAAGAAAGCGCTTCCCGTCGATCGAGATATTTCCTTTAACCAAACATTCCTCTCGACAGCCATGTCGGAATTGACCCTGTACAAGCTGAACAATAAAGGCGGCAGCTTGTGCTTCTACCTAAAAGAACTTAGCTCGGTGCACTGTTTTGGCCCCGAGTAACCTTATGGAGCCCCCAGCCGCTGGGCGCTGGGCGCTCCACGGCATGGCGCATGCTTCAACGCGTGCGCACAGAAAAGCTATTAGGGTAGGGATGCGTACGCGAAATACCTCACCTGTTCCAATATTTTGGATTTGACCCCCTACCCGGCGTAAAGTTAAATTATAGACATTTTAATAAAAAGCGAGCACGCTAACTGATTGAATTAGATGTGCTCTTGGGCTATTCCATCACAATGAATAAAAGGTGCGACCTAGAAGTGCTGCCGGCCCAATTAAGTTTCGTAAAATTGGGATTTGAGGCCTCGCGACATCTCTACATCATCCGCTCAGAATTAATCAAGTTTAAGAGTCGCATCACCGATTCTCTCAGCATCCGCCCAAACGCCCCGCAGCGGTTCGTTGGCACGCCGCTCTAGGCGCTAAATGCTGAAAGTTTTCGATCAACTGCCCACGTAATGCTTTGACCTGTGCAAAGTGACACTGATAAATGAACTGACTTACGCATTTAACTGCGAACGCCGGGCTTACGTGGCGACTCAAGCGTGCTGCCTGCCAGAGTCTTAATATATGTTCTAATTAATTGGCTATGTCATGAATCTCCTGAGTTTTCTAGACACTCTCCAGGCTCGCTGGACACAGTGTAGCGGGAGCATTAGTGAATCAAACCCAATTCACACTGATTGCGCTAAAGGTTTTTGCGCTCGCACCTATAATTGATTTTAGGCTGGGATCGCCAAAATGTAATTGACACATACTCAGTACGGATAATTTCGGAGAAATAGTTTCTTGCCCTTGCTCTCCTAAACAGCAAGCGGCGAGATGTAGGGGAAACTACATGAAATGTAAGACACCTCTCGCTCTGCTGGCTGACGGATGGTCGGCGCTTATCTCCGCACTGCGCATTAGTGCCCCCCCCCCCCCGGCTCTGCGCGAGCCCCAACTGAACCAGCCTCTCCTCTCAAACGCTGCCGCTTGGAACGCTTTGGCGGACCTGCACGGGCGCCTGCTTGCAAGTGTGCCATGCACTCCCGAGTCTCACGTGAAGCACCGTATCCGTATTCCAGTTCAAAGTACTTCGTCCTCAAGATCAGAATCGACCATGAAATCTAATCGTGTGCCGCCGCTCTTTCACCGAGTTCGGTTCCTTTTTCCCTTTATTTGGCTTCAACGAGCTGTTAATGCCATGTATTACAAATACCTTTTTTCTGCGTCCGATTTTCTCAAAGCGCTGCACCGCAAGGAACTCGCGATTCACTATCAACCGATCGTGGACATGCGCTCGGGTAGGTGGCTCGGAGCGGAGGCGCTGCTGCGCTGGCCTTCCAAGGGTGCCGATTTTCATCCCGAGGTCATTATCTCGGTACTCGAGCGAGCAGGTTTGATGCCCACAGTCACCCGCTGGATCTGCCAACAGGTTGTCGAGGATTACTGTGAAACCCTGTGGGCCTGTGATGATTTTTACATCACCATCAACCTTTGCGCCGACGATGTTATGGATTCGACATTTCCAGAATTTATCAAGCAACTGTTGTCAGAACACAAACTTTCGGCATCGCGTTTTGCGTTTGAAGTGACCGAGCGCGAAGCCTTAAACAGCCGCAAAGCGGCCATTCAACTGAACAGGTTGCGAGCTCATGGCCACCTCATTGTGCTCGACGACTTTGGTACCGGTTACTCCAATCTTGCGTACCTGGATCAGTTTCCGGTAGACATCATCAAGATCGACAAATCAATGACCCTGCGAGCAGATAGCTCTGCGGCAAACATAATTCTGTCTCATGTACTGAACATGGCCAAAAAGCTTGATATCGATGTAGTGGTTGAAGGTATAGAAACGGGGCACCAAGCTGAACGCATTAGTGCCTTGGGCGCCCGTAAAGCGCAAGGCTGGTTCTACTCTAAGGATCTTCCCGCTCATGAACTGGCTAGAGCGTATTTTTCTATGCCCCACCGTAGTTTGTACGATGTGGTGTAATCAGCTGGCGGCGAGAGGTTTGGGGGCCGCGTCAATCGATGGTCGGTGACTGTAGAGTTTTCGTAGCAGCCAATACAGCGGCAGTTACGCCTCTACAGGATAAAACACTGGCCGCATTGAGCCGCCACTTCGCCCCCTTGGCACACTGCATGCTGGGATGTCGGCACGGCGAGCACAGGCAATCGGATGATCGCAGACAACTACTTCATACCCCATAGCAAACGATTAATTAAAGTAAACCTCTGACCCGGCGCTTTTCGCTAGGTTTCGGGATAGCAACGAGCGCTGTGACGGCGACCCTGCGTGATTTACGCGGGCATGATTCATCGTGAAGTGTTGTGCAAGTGACGAAAATTAGCTGCTTTCGTTACCGTTTTTAATAGCGATGTGTAGACAAGCTAACTACGCCCCGTTGTCTGGGAATGACTAGTCACGAACCTTCGGAGGCTACGTATGAACACCAGCTCTGCGATGCGCTTGAAATACCGTCGAATGATCGCGAGCGCTATCCCCACGAGGCCGATAACCATATTTTGAGCGCGTCGGATCTTCTTACTGAATTACGTCGTTGATCATTGCTCGAGCTCCAACTGCCTGTCTGTGGGCTGTGTCAAACCCTTGCTACAGCACCTCGATGCTAATCCGGCTCAAGACCTTGCCATTTAAAGCGGCCAGAACAACCCCTTCAGCGCGCAGAGCCTAGCTCAGCGATCGGGCTGGACCGATAGCTTGTCATAGCTTGCCAGCCTTAGCGTAGATTGCCCGAGATAGATTCGGTATGGAGATTTTTTTAGTGCGGCTGCAAAGCGCAGAGTATTCCAAGCCACGTCGTTGGCAACCAATGCAGCCCGTAATCTTCTTTTTCAACGTCGAGCTGCTGTATCGCATTAGCAGAGGTATTCATGAACACCAAAACCGCTTACCAGACCAATGCACAAGGGCTATATGTCGGCTTGGTCGAGATTTCAGCCTCATCCATAGAGCAGGGCGCCTTTCTGTTAAAGGCAGGTGCGTCGCAGTGCCGCCGCCGGCGCACTTTGCGCCGTTCAAAGTAGTCGGCTGGGCTGGCAGCGCTTGGCAGTTGCTCGACTACTTCTAAGGCCTGATCGTCTACTATACAAAACCCCGCAAGCCGCTGACTATCACCTGTATCGGTCCGATTCCCAACGGCTACACCACCCAGCGCTAGAACCGGATCAGCATTGGCAAAAGGATCGCAGGGTCGACGACCTGCACCCCCAACTGGCCAAGCTGTAAACCGTCAAGTTGGCGCTGATCAACGTCGAGGTCCAATTCAACTCACTCCCCACTCATGCCATATCAAGCTCTTGCGAGCGCAGTCCTCCTCGCAAAGCCCTCATTCGCTTTCTCATTTCTCCAAGGTTGAAACTATGGCTGAAGCTACCATTACGCCGCAAAACGTACCCGCAACTTACTGGCGTTACACGTGGCCCACTGTCTTTGCCATGTTGGTCAGCGGCGTCTATCAGATCGTGGATGGCATCTTCGTAGGTCACTTCATGGGCGCAGATGGCCTGGCCGCAATCAATACCGCATGGCCTTGGATCGGGTTAATTGCCGGCGTCGGCCTGATGATTGGCACGGGCGCTGGGATCCATTGTTCGATCGCACAAGGTGAAACACATCTGCAAAAAGCACGTCAGTTCATTGTTCATGCCCTGTGGCTGCTTCTGCTGCTGGGTCTTCCCATCGGCGCAATGGTCACTGTCTGGGGCGAGCAACTTTTGTTGATCCAAGGAGTCGAGGCCACCGTATTGCGTCACGGCTGTGACTACCTAAGCGTTTTCGGGTGGTGCTCGCCATTAATCATGGCCAGTCTGGCGTTGCCCATTCTGGTCAGAAACCTGGGTTCGCCTATGCTGGCCACCTGCATGCTGCTGACCGGAGCCGTAGTCAACGTGTTGCTCGACTACGTATTTATCGTACTCTTGGAATGGGGCCTGGTAGGCGCGGCATGGGCCACCGTGGTAGGGGAGTCGCTCTCGGTCATCATCGGTGCGTGCTTTTTATTTTCCCGAGCAAATCCGCTGACCTTGTACCCCGCAAATCTATGGATTTGGCCACAATGCACCTTGTACCGGATCATCTCGGTCAGCGGCTTTTCCAGCTTGCTGATGTATCTGTATGCCGGCTTCGCCGTGGTGCTGCACAACGCTGCCCTGATGCATTATGGCACCACATTGCATGTGGCTGCTTACGCTGTCACCGGTTACGTCATGACAATTTACTACTTAGTAGCTGAAGGTTTGGCCACCGGCATGCAACCGATGGTGAGCTATTTTCACGGCACAGGCCACCCTGCCGCTATCCGGCAAACGTTCATGCTAGCTCTGCGTTGGGTAGTCGGCACCGGCGTGGTATTCGTGGGACTGATCGTTACGCTGCCCTATGGTTGGACAGGCATTTTTGTTAGCCCTGAAGACACTCCGCTGACCCAAGCCACGGTGCAGGCGCTGCAACTGCATCTGTTTGCGTTGTTTATCGACGGCCTCTTGGTGCTGGCCGCCGCCTATTTCCAGGCCATTAACGAAAACAAAAAAGCCATCGCAATCACGGTGCTGAACATGCTGATTCAGGTGCCCGCACTGTTTGTGCTAGCGCCGTGGCTGGGGGTAACCGGCATATTCCTGACCCTACCGATTTCCACGGCCATTTTGGGGGTTTGCGTCCTGGTCATACTCAAGCGACAGCTTGACACGAGCAGAGTGTAGCGCTGCGGCCAACCTCGGCTTGACCAACCGGGAGTGCGAATGCATACCGACAGGAGCGGAACAGCCCCAGGCTCGGAGTTTTACGCTAGCGGTATTCATTAACAGTTATATAGCAGAGATGAGCCAAGGCCGTGCACGGAACTTCGTCTTGCAACACTCGCTTAAGATTGCCGACTCACAGATATGCTTGCGTAAAACGACAGAGCAAGTACAAGATTCTCATGCTTGGGACATAAGCCCTCACTGACTAACGAAATGGACTACCCCCGCTCCCGTAGACATTTTCCAGCCTCAAAGTGAGGCACTTTCAAAGGCCTCAGGACTGACGCCGCCCAGGTGACTGTGACGACGCGTTCGGTTGTAAAACGCCTCAATGTAATCGAATACGTCGGCACGGGCCATGTCCCGGGTTTTGTAGATCCTCTTGCGGATGCGTTCTTTTTTCAGGCTACTGAAAAAAGACTCAGCCACGGCATTGTCCCAGCAGTTTCCTCGGCGGCTCATGCTCGGCTCAAGGTGGTTGGCCAGACAAAAACGTTTCCAGTCATCGCTACCATATTGGCTACCCTGGTCCGAATGCACGATGACTCTGGTTTTGGGTTTACGGCGCCATACCGCCATGAGCAGCGCGTCCAGCGCCAGCTCCTTGCCTAGCGTTGGCTTCATTGACCAGCCGACCACCTTGCGAGCGTAGAGATCCAGTACGACAGCCAGATATAGCCATCCCTGCCACGTTCGGATGTAAGTGATATCGGTCACCCAAGCCTTATTAGGGGCATCGACAGTGAAGGCCCGGTTAAGTCGATTGGGGGCAATGATCGATGGTCTGCCTTTGATTGCGCGCGGGGCTTTATATCCTCTGAGCGCCTTGATTTTATTGGTGCGCATCAGTGCCGCGACACGGTGCTTGCCGCAACTTTCTCCAGCCTCGCGCAAGTCAGCAAACACCCGCCGTGCGCCATACACACCTCGACTGGCCGCATAGGAGTCGCGGATCAGCCCTAACAGCCGACCATTCTCTTTTTCGCGGTCAGAAACAGGCTTGTGTAGCCATTGATAGAACCCGGCACGAGCAACTTGCAAAACCCGGCACAGCGTAGTGATCGCGTATTGATGCCGATGCTCGTTCATAAAGCGGTATTTCACTCGGGTTCCCTGGCGAAGTACCGCGCTGCTTTTTTTAATATGTCGCGCTCTTCTTCCAAGCGTCGCATTTGGGCTCGCAGCCGCAAAATCTCGCTTTTGGCTTCGAGCAACTCGCTGGCCTGTTTCTCGGTTTTGTCAGGCGTCACGGCTTTGACCCATTTGTAGAGGCTGTGGGTCGAAACGCCGAGGCGCTCGACTGTTTCCGCAACGGAGTATCCGCGTTCAATAACTTGCCTCACGGCTTCTGCCTTGAATTCCGGCGTGAATCGTTGGGTGCTCATAAACTTCCTCCTATGCTCAAAGCATAGGCTGGAGATGTCTACGATGCCGGGGGCAGTCCATTTTCTGCTGCGCTACTCGTTTCTTCTCCTGAACCAAGGCTTCGAGCTTTTTTAGGTAGTCGTTTTCCATCCGCAACTGCTTCACTTCAGCAAGCAATTCATCGCGTGAGCGCGACTCGTCATCGGGTGAGTTGGGTTGAACAGGAGGAATGGAGGTTGGCATTTTTTTCGGACGTCCGGCTCTATCAGGCTGCTTGGTAAGGGCATCAAAACCGCCCTCATCATAGCGGCGTTCCCAGAGGCCGATGATGTCGAATTTACGGATATCGAACAAGGCCGCCGTCTGTCGATAGGACAGCTGCTCCTCACGCATACGCTTCAAAACAGACAGTTTGAAATCGTTGCTGTAGCGCTGCAGCCTTTTCTGTTTCAGCCCAGCAGCGCCATGTACCTGATAGGCCGCAACCCACTGGCGAAGGGATGAAAAGTCCACATTGTGACGGTGTGCAACATCCCTCAAACCCGCGCTACCGGAACAATAATCCTGCACTGCTGCGAGTTTTGCTTGCTCTGTG
>NZ_JBJGXU010000102.1:0-12301 GCF_045447305.1 Pseudomonas sp. D47
CCCTTAATTTGGATTTCCTATCAAACAGTCAGAAAACCTACACATCCCTTCTATATAGAGAGTCAAACAGAGCCGGCTGAGCAATATATTGCTCAAAACTCAACTGTTAAGCATCATAGGCCTTCTGCTTCTTCTCTACTATGACTTCGGACGAACACCCCCAATGAGCACCCCACCCCGCAGCCTGGCCTCGGCATTGTTTCCTGTCGGCCTGCTGTTGATCGCCATGGCCTCTATCCAGTCGGGCGCTTCGCTGGCCAAGAGCATGTTCCCCATCGTCGGCGCCCAGGGCACCACGACCCTGCGACTGATTTTCGCCAGTGCGATTATGCTGCTTCTGTTACGCCCCTGGCGCGCCAAGCTGACGGCCAAGTCCCTGCGCACCGTCGTCATCTATGGCATGGCACTGGGCGGTATGAACTTTCTCTTCTATATGTCCTTGCGCACAGTGCCACTGGGCATCGCGGTAGCGCTGGAATTCACAGGCCCACTCGCCGTTGCTATCTACGCTTCGCGCCGAGCAGTGGACTTTCTGTGGATTGGCCTCGCAATCGCTGGCCTTCTTTTATTAATCCCAATTGGGGAAGCCAACAGCGGCATCGACTTGACCGGTGCAGCCTACGCACTGGGTGCCGGTGTCTGCTGGGCGTTGTACATCCTGTTCGGTCAGAAGGCCGGCAATGACAATGGCGTCCAAACTGCGGCTCTCGGCGTAATGATCGCCGCTTTGTTTGTCGCCCCCATCGGCATCGTGCATGCTGGCTCCGCTCTACTCACGCCCGCATTGATCCCCGTGGCGATTGGTGTCGCCATTCTCTCCACGGCCTTGCCCTACACCCTGGAAATGGTCGCGCTCACTCGCCTTCCTGCCCGCACCTTCGGCACCCTGATGAGTATCGAACCCGCATTCGGTGCGCTTTCCGGTCTGTTCTTCCTGCAGGAACATTTGTCCCTGGCACAATGGCTGGCCATCGCGTGCATTATTTTGGCCTCAGTAGGCGCCACACTGACGATGCGCAACGAATCCAAACCCTTGGTGCCGGCGGACTGATCATCTTTAAAGGTAGCTCTAGTATTTGCCGCTCATTTAGGCCATGTTTAAGTCGCAAACGAATGTCATTCATGGAGAGTTTCGACAAGGACGCCTGAACGCTACAATCGAGAGCGAGTAAAGCCTGCCTAGCGCCTTTTTGCGAAGCGGCTATTAAGGACGGGAATGAAGCGAATTTTGATACTGTTATTGGTCGTAGGCATTGCTGGCTGTGCAGCGACCACCAAAACAGAAGTGAAACGGGGCAAAAAAGGGCTGCATATCAACTGTTCCGGGCTGTCCTCCTCCTGGGACCAGTGCTACACCAGTGCAACCAATTCATGTGGTGCCAAGGGCTACCGGGTTATCGCCAAGTCGGGTGACAACTCCGAAGAACCTGGCGACTACCCTTTCGGCCTCAACCCTGCCGGCTATACCAGCCGCAGCATGATCGTCATCTGTAAATGACCGCCCGAGCAGTCAATTGCGACTGCTCCCCCTTCTAAAATTTCTGACATCGCCCCGGCCATTTTCGACGCTGCGTCTACACTCCTGCTCGACGACTGAGCAACGGAGTTACCATGACAGACAACCCGAAAATCGTACTGGTAGTGGGTGCCGGTGACGCCACCGGCGGCGCCATCGCCAAGCGCTTCGCCCGCGAGGGTTACATAGCCTGCGTCACCCGCCGCAGCGCCGACAAGCTGCAGCCCTTGGTGGACAGCATCCAGGCAGCGGGTGGCCAAGCTCATGGCTTTGCCTGCGATGCGCGCAAAGAAGACGACGTCATCGCGCTGATCGAGCAGATCGAAACCGAACTAGGCCCCATCGAAGCATTCGTCTTCAACATCGGCGCCAATGTGCCGTGCAGCATCCTCGAAGAAACAGCGCGCAAGTACTTCAAGATATGGGAGATGGCCTGCTTCTCCGGCTTCCTGAACGCGCGCGAAGTGGCCAAACGGATGGTCACGCGCAACCGTGGCACCCTCTTGTTCACGGGTGCCACAGCAGGCTTGCGCGGTAGTGCAGGTTTTGCTGCCTTCGCCGGCGCCAAGCACGGCATCCGAGCGCTCGCGCAAAGCATGGCGCGAGAACTCGGGCCCATGAATATCCACGTCGCCCATGTGGTGATCGACGGTGCCATCGACACGGACTTCATTCGCGACAATTTCCCACAAAAATACGCCCAGAAAGATCAGGACGGCATCCTCAATCCCGAACACATCGCCGACAACTACTGGTACCTGCACACCCAGCCCCGCGACGCCTGGACCTTCGAGCTGGACCTGCGCCCCTGGAATGAACCCTGGTAAGCACGCCTCCATAACAATAAGCAGCGAGCCTCGACCATGAGTAAAACCCTGGAATTCTTCTTTGACCTCGGCAGCCCCGCCACTTACCTGGCGTACACCCAACTCCCCGCCCTGTGCGCCGAAACCGGCACACAACTGGTTTATCAACCAATGCTGTTGGGCGGCGTATTCAAAGCCACCGGCAATGCCTCACCGATCACCATCCCTGCCAAAGGTCGTTACATGTTTAATGACCTGGCGCGATACGCCCAACGCTACAACGTGACGCTCAAGTTCAACCCGCACTTCCCCATCAACACCCTGGTACTGATGCGTGCGGTGACTGGCATCCAAATGCGCCAACCCGAGCGTTTCCAAGACATCATCGACTGCCTGTTCCGCGCCCTATGGGTCGAAAGTCCTCACTTGGGCGATCCTGCTGTCGTGGCCTCGGTGCTGACCGAAGCGGGCTTTAACCCCGAAGAGGTGCTGGGCCTGGCGAATGACGAAAGCGTAAAAACTGCACTCAAGGACACCACCGAACAAGCCATTCAACGCGGCGTGTTCGGTGCGCCCAGTATGTTTGTAGGCAACCAGCTGTTCTTCGGTCAGGACCGTCTGGATTTTGTGCGCGAAGCCCTCAGCTAGAGGTCGGCCAACGCAATCCTGATACCCGGGCCAAGGCGCTCGTCGAGTCTATCGTCGACGCCCTGGCCCAGCCCCCCCGAACTGCAGCCGATCAAATAGCCGCAGTACGCACCTGCAACCATTCCAGCGCGGCACCGCTGAGCAACGGGCTCAAACGCTCTCGGACCTCAGCGTGGTAGGCGTTGAACCACTCGCGCTCGTCCGCCGTCAGCAGCGACGGTTCCAGGCAACGGGTATCGATTGGGCACAAGGTCAGGGTTTCAAACTTGAGGAACTCACCAAACTCGGTCTTGCCCGCTTCACGGTTCAACACCAGGTTCTCGATGCGCACCCCCCAACGGCCTGGGCGATAAGTACCCGGCTCAATCGACGTAATCATGCCTGGCTGCATAGCCGTTTGCGGCGTAATGGCAGCCTGATAAGCGATCACCTGTGGGCCTTCGTGCACATTCAAGAAATAACCTACACCGTGACCGGTACCATGGCCGTAGTCCACGCCTTCAGCCCAGATCGGCGCACGCGCAATGGCGTCCAGCAGTGGCGACAGAATGCCCTTGGGGAAGTGCGCGCGCGACAGAGCAATCACACCCTTAAGCACACGCGTGCAGTCGCGCTTCTGCTCTTCGCTCGGCGCGCCGATCGGCACCATCCGCGTGATGTCCGTGGTGCCGCCCAGGTACTGGCCGCCCGAGTCGATCAGCAGCAAGCCATCGCCTTCGATCAGCGCGTGCTCTTCTTCGGTGGCGTGGTAGTGCGGCATCGCGCCGTTGGCGTTGAATGCAGCAATTGTATTGAAACTCAGCGACACATAACCCGGACGACGGGTACGCGCGGCCGTCAGGTGTTCATCAATGGTCAGCTCGGTGATGCGCTCACGGCCCAGCGCACTGTCCAGCCAAGCGAAGAATTCGCACAACGCCGCGCCATCCTGCTCCATGGCTTGGCGGATATGCTCGGCGTCCGCCAGGCTCTTGCGCGATTTGGCCAGGGTGGTCGGGTTCAACCCTTCGACCAGCTTGACGCCGGCATCGAGGTTTTCCAGCAAACCGGCCGTCACCCGCGCCGGGTCGACTTGCAGGCTCGCGCCCTTCGGCACGGCACGCAGCGCATCCGCCACTTCGCTGTAGTCGCGCAGGGTTACACCGTCTTGCTCCAGCACCGTACGCAACTCGGCATCGACCTTACTCGGCGCCACAAACAAAGTGGCCTGCTGCTGGTTGATCAAGGCAAACGAGACAAACACCGGGTTGAACGACACATCGCCGCCACGCAGGTTGAACAACCAGGCGATGTCATCCAGGGTGGCGATGAAGTGCCAGTCGGCGCCCTTCTCTTTCAAACTGGCGCGCAGCGTGGCGAGTTTCTCGCCACGGCTGACGGTGGCCTGCGGCGGCAAGTGTTGATAGATCGGCTGGTTCGGCAATGCCGGGCGGTCTTGCCAGACTTCATTGAGCACATCGATATCGGTACGCAAACGCGCGCCGCGCTCTGCCAGCTTGCCGCCCAAAGTACGCGCCGAGGCCACGGCCATGACCGCGCCGTCCACCGCCACCACGGCGCCTTCCGGGGTTTGCTCGGCCAGCCATTCCAGCGGGCCGGGTTGGCCGGGCTGCAACTTCACCAACTCGATACCACTGCCCTTGAGTTCCTTGGTCGCCTGTTCCCAATAACGGCTATCGGCCCACACACCGGCGAAATCTGCGGTGACAATCAATGTGCCCACTGAACCATGGAACCCCGACAACCATTGTCGCCCCTGCCAGTAACCCGGCAAGTACTCGGACAAGTGCGGGTCGGCCGAGGGCACCAGCAGGGCGTGGATGCCCTCGCGGCGCATCAGTTCACGGGTATGCGCCAGGCGCTGGGGAACCGTTCCATGGGTCAAAGGCTGCGTACTCATTGTGTCTCCTGCTAACCACTAATAATTGTTATGGGTTGCGAATGTTAAATCAGACCGCCCAGAACGCCGGTGCACTGGCGAGGGCAGCCTTGATTAATTGCACCGCTTGGTCGATGTCCTGTTCGGTGGTAAATCGGCCCAGGCTCAAGCGAATGGTACGCCCCGCGCTGCGCGCGTCATGGCCCAGGGCCAGAAGCACGTGGGACGGCGTATTGCTCGCCGAGTTGCACGCCGAGGTCGCCGAGAAAGCGATGCCTGCACTCAGCGCGGCCGAATTGAATTCACCTTCACTGAACGTCAGGCTGAGAGTATGCGGGATACGCTGCGTGGCGCTGCCATTGAGGCGCACACCCGCCACCGATTCCAACTGATCGAGCAGACGCTGACGCAAGGCGACGATCGCGGCCTTTTCTTCAGCGAAAGACGCCGCTGCCAGAGCGAACGCAGTGCCCATGCCTGCAATCTGGTGCGTCGCCAGGGTGCCGGAGCGCAAGCCGCCCTCGTGGCCGCCGCCATGAATCTGCGCCAAGACTTTCTGCTGTGCCCGCGGGCCGACATACAGCGCGCCGATACCCTTGGGGCCATACAGCTTGTGCGCGGAAAACGACATCAAGTCCACCGGCCATTCAGCCAGGTTGATAGCCACTTTGCCGGCACCTTGCGCCGCGTCCACATGCAACAACGCGCCGTGTTCACGCACCCGCGCGCCGATGCCAGGAATGTCGTTCAAGGTGCCCAGTTCGTTATTCACCAGCATCAACGACACCAGAAAGGTGTCCTCACGCAAGGCTTCACTCACAGCCTCGGCGCTGATCAACCCATCGGCGTCCGGCACCAGGTAGGTCACGGCCACCCCGGCTTCCTGCAACTGCCGTGCGGTATCCAGCGTGGCTTTATGCTCGATCTGGCTGGTAATGATGTGCCCGCCCGCCACTCCACGCGCCTGGGCCACGCCCTTGATCGCAAGGTTGTTGGATTCAGTCGCACCGGAAGTCCAGACGATCTGCTCAGGGCTGGCCCCAACCAACTCGGCGACCTGGCGCCGCGCCTGTTCAACCGTTTGCCGGGCCGCTTGGCCGAACGCATGGGAACTGGATGCAGGGTTACCAAAATTGGCATTGAAGCCCAGACACTCGACCATCACTTGGATGACCCGCTCATCCACCGGCGTGGTGGCAGCGTAGTCGAAATACAACGGACGTTTATTCATGACGTTTAAGACTCGCAGAGCGTATTCCCGAGAGCAACGTCTCAGGGGCATCAACCGGAACAGAGGTCGTCAGGTTTAACCGATCGAATGCCATTAAAGAAGGACCACTTTATTTAAATGTGCGTAGGAACGCTCCTGAAATTCAGCTTAACAGGCTGAAGTAGCCCCATGGCAAACAAAAAGCCCGAGGTTCCTTAAGGGAATCCTCGGGCTTTTTGCCGCTGAGCGCGGGCTCAACTGGGACGACCCTGCAGGGCCACACTGCGTTCGGCGTTCATTTCGCCATGGTGATCAAAGCCGAAGGGCTTGTGTGGCTGGCCCGTCAGTGCGGCACGCTGCTGTTGGTATTCATCAAATGACAGCCCGCGACGGCTCAGCGCCTCCAAGGCAAGCTGCTTGGTTTCTTCTGCGGTGTAGGGGCGCGATTCAGGTGACGGATGGGTCGCACAACCGGCGAGGACGGCGCTGACAACTATTAAGGAAACAGCCAGAAAGTGGTTCATGGTGAAGGCCCTGCGAAGGAGGTTTCGAGTCAATGAACACAGGCTACTCCCGCCCTTTCACAGTTAAAAATCATCGCCCGTGATAGTCGCTATCAACCGTTCAGACACCTGCGATAGCGAACCCTTGATATTCATTTAAGATCTATAAATATGGAAATACGTTCATTTACGGAATAACCGTAACCCTCTATAAATGGCCTCACGCCGAATCAACACTGTTCGCCACGCAACTGTTGCCCAGGCAACAGTCATTCAACAAAACACCAAGCAGCCAACAGCTTCACTTTTCAGCAGGGAACCTGCAGCCCACGCCAATCAAGGCTTTTAGCCGTTGGTACAGCTCTTGCTCAACACCTTGCACTGCACCCGCTACGTAGCCCTGTTGAAAAAGGAACTGTTCATGACCCGCCCCCTGAATGTCGTTGCCCTGTCCGGCGGAACCTGGCGCCCGTCGCGTACCCTGGTGCTGACCCAAGCCGTGCTGGCCGAACTGGCCACCCTGCTGCCGATCGAGACCACATTGATCGAACTGGGCGACATTGCCCGGCCCTTGGGCGGTGCCCTGTCGCGTGATGAGCTGCCGGCGCAGGTCGAATCGCAACTGTTGGCCATCGAACAGGCCGACCTGCTGATCGTCGCCGCACCGGTGTATCGCGGCTCCTACCCGGGCCTGCTCAAGCACCTGTTCGATCTGGTCGGTCTTAATTCGCTGATCAACACGCCAGTACTGCTCGCCGCCACCGGCGGCAGCGAACGCCACGCGTTGGTGCTCGATCACCAATTGCGGCCGCTGTTCAGCTTCTTTCAGGCACTGACCTTGCCAATCGGCGTGTACGCCACCGAAGCCGACTTCACCGACTACCAAATAACCAGTGAGCCCCTGAAGGGCCGTATACGCCTTGCCGCAGAACGCGCAGCGCCTTTGTTTGCCGCGCACTCCCCCTCTCTGCTGAAAATCGCTTAAGGATTTGTCATGGATGTTTTTTGGTTTCTGCCGACGCATGGCGACGGGCATTACCTGGGCACCACCCAAGGCGCGCGCCCGGTCACCCTCAATTATCTGAAGCAAGTCGCGCAAGCGGCGGACAACCTCGGTTACTACGGCGTGCTGATTCCTACCGGGCGTTCGTGCGAAGACTCCTGGGTGATCGCCTCGGCGTTGGTGCCGCTGACCGAACGTTTGCGTTACCTGGTCGCCATTCGCCCGGGCATCATCTCGCCCACCGTCTCCGCGCGCATGGCTGCGACACTGGACCGATTATCCAACGGCCGCTTGCTGATCAACGTGGTGACCGGCGGCGACCCCGACGAAAACCGTGGCGACGGCAGTTTCCTCGACCACAGCGAACGCTACGAAGTCTCCGACGAATTCCTGCAGATCTGGCGCCGCGTGTTGCAGGGCGAATCGGTAGATTTTGAAGGCAAACACCTGCGCGTGCAGAACGCCAAGGCCCTTTACCCACCGGTGCAGAAGCCGTATCCGCCACTGTACTTCGGCGGTTCTTCCGACGCCGCCCACGACCTGGCCGCAGAGCAGGTCGACGTGTACCTGACCTGGGGCGAGCCGCCCGCCGCCGTCGCGGAAAAGCTCGCGGATGTACGTGAACGCGCCGCACGCCACGGCCGCACCGTGAAGTTCGGCATTCGCCTGCACGTGATCGTGCGCGAAACCGAAGAAGACGCCTGGAAAGCCGCCGACAAACTGATCGAACACATCAGCGACGACACCATCGCTGCCGCGCAAAAATCCTTCTCGCGCTTTGACTCCGAAGGCCAGCGCCGCATGGCGGCCTTGCATGACGGGCGCCGCGACAACCTGGAAATCGCCCCCAACCTGTGGGCCGGCGTCGGCCTGGTACGCGGCGGCGCCGGCACCGCATTGGTAGGCAACCCACAGCAAGTGGCCGAGCGCATCAAGGAATACGCCGACCTGGGTATCGAGAGCTTCATCTTCTCCGGCTACCCGCACCTGGAAGAAGCCTATCGCTTTGCCGAACTGGTGTTCCCGCTGCTGCCGGAACCCTACGCGAGCCTCGCCGGGCGCGGCATCACCAACCTCACCGGCCCGTTTGGCGAAATGATTGCCAATGATGTGCTGCCAAAAACGAAGGCCTGAGTGCAGTGAAGCCTGCTTTATGTGGGAACTGCTTTTCTGTGGGAGCCGGGCTTGCCCGCGATGCAGGCGACGCGGTGTTTCAGTGAAACCGAGGTGACGCCATCGCTGCGGTGCGACGACTCGACAAGCCAGCTCCCACATTTGGGCTTCATTGCCAAATAGACATTGAGGAACACCGTGTGACAGCCAAACCCCACAGCGTCCTGCCCTCGCCGCTGCAAACCGCCAAACTGCTGGCCGCCGAGTTCGCCCTCACTGCCGTCGAGCGCGACGAACGTGGCGGTACACCCAAAGCCGAACGTGACGCCCTGCGCCACAGCGGCCTGCTGGCCCTGAGCATTCCCACCCAATACGGCGGCCTCGGCGCGCGCTGGAGCGAAACCCTGGGCATCGTGCGCGAATTCGCCAAGGTCGACAGTTCCATCGCCCATGTCTTCGGCTTCCACCACTTGATGCTCGCCACCGTGCGCTTGTTTGCGCGCCCGGACCAATGGCAACCCTGGTTCGAACAGACCGCGCGTAAAAACTGGTTCTGGGGCAACGCCCTCAACCCGCTGGACACCCGTACGGTGGTCAAGGATTTCGGCGGCTGGCGTGAGTTCTCCGGCAAAAAAAGCTTCTGTTCCGGCGCCAGCGACTCGGAAATGCTCATTGCCTCGGCGGTGGATGAGAACGCCGGCGGCAAACTGCTGATCGCGGCCATTCCCAGCGGGCGCAGCGGCATCACTTTGCACAACGACTGGAACAACATCGGCCAACGCCAGACCGACAGCGGCAGCGCCAGCTTTGAACGGGTGCGCGTCGAGGAATCGGAATTGCTCCTCGACCCAGGCCCGCTGAGTACGCCCTTCGCCTGCCTGCGCCCACTGATCGCGCAACTGACGTTCACGCATATGTTTCTCGGGATTGCCGAAGGCGCCTTTGAAGAAGCACGCAATTACACCCTGACCGAAACCCGTTCGTGGCATAAATCCTCGGCCGTCGACGTGCGCCAGGACCCTTACGTGCTGCACCACTACGGCGAGTTCTGGGTCGCGCTGGAAGGCGTGCGCCTGCTGGTGGAACGCGCCGCCGAGCTGCTCGACCAGGCCTGGGCCAAAGGCCCTAACCTGAGCGAACACGAGCGCGGCCAATTGGCGATTGCGATTGCCACCGCTAAGGTCGCCGCCACCCGCCAAGGCCTGGATTTGTGCAGCCGCCTGTTTGAAGTCACCGGCGCGCGGTCCACTCACGCCTCGCTGCGCCTGGATCGCCACTGGCGCAACCTGCGCACGCAAACCTTGCATGACCCGGTGGACTACAAACTCCACGAACTGGGGGACTGGGCCTTGAACCAGTCCCTGCCGATTCCAACGTTCTACTCCTAAGAGAGGTGCCCATGCAGCTGTTAACCCTACCGCCCTCGCCCGCCCTCGCGACCTCGATCCGCGCCACGGCCCAGGTCTTCGAAGACCCCAAATCCCAGGCGCTGCTCGACCACATCCAGCAAGTGGCGCCCAGCGAAGCCAGCGTGCTGATCATCGGCGAAACCGGCACCGGTAAAGAGCTGGTGGCGCGCCACATCCATAACCTCAGTGCACGGCGCAACCGGCCGTTTGTGGCGGTCAACTGCGGCGCGTTCTCTGAATCCCTGGTGGAAGCTGAACTGTTCGGCCATGAAAAAGGCGCGTTTACCGGCGCCCTCAGCGCCAAGGCCGGCTGGTTCGAAGAGGCCGACGGCGGCACCTTATTCCTCGATGAGATTGGCGATTTGCCGATGGCGATCCAGGTCAAACTGCTGCGCGTATTGCAAGAGCGCGAAGTGGTGCGCCTGGGTTCGCGTAAGAGTATTCCAATTGATGTACGCGTACTGGCCGCCACCAACGTACAGCTGGAAAAAGCCATCAACGCCGGGCATTTCCGCGAAGACCTCTACTACCGCCTCGACGTGGTCAGCTTGGAACTCAGCCCATTGCGCGAACGCCCCGGCGACATCCTGCCGCTGACTCGCCACTTCATCGAAGCCTACAGCCAGCGCTTGGGTTACGGCCCGATCACCATCAGCCGCGAGGCCGAGCACAAGCTCAAGAGCTACAGCTGGCCGGGCAATATTCGCGAGCTGGAAAACGTGATCCACCACACCCTGTTGATCTGCCGTAACGGCGTGATCGAACGCGATGATCTGCGCCTGTCGAACATGCGCATCGAGCGCCAGGACGACAGCCAGCACGGCACCGACAACAGCGCCGAAGCATTGCTGGCGCGCGCCTTTCAAAAGCTCTTCGAGGAACAGGCCGGCGCGCTGCATGAAAAGGTCGAGGACGCATTACTGCGCGCCGCCTACCGCTTCAGCCACTACAACCAAGTGCACACCGCCAACCTGCTGGGCCTGAGCCGCAACGTCACGCGCACCCGCTTGATCAAAATTGGCGAGTTGGCGGTGAACAAGCGCCGCCCCGGTGAAAACGTGCAAGGCGAGCGCATGTTGCACCTATCCATTTAGGCGGCAGTGCAACGCATTGTCATGGCTACGCTCAAAGCTGCGCAGCACTTGAAACGAACCGAAGGTCACCGCCGTGGCCTGATGGGCGCGGATCAGCGTCCAGAAATCTTCCTCACCGTGCTCAAAGCATTTAAAGGCCGCCTCGCCCTCCTCGCGCGAGCGCCTTTGCAGGTAATTGAGCACCCGCCGCCCGTCATCGCTGACCTGCACACTCGCATTGATAAAGCCGCCATGGCCCTGGGCCAGGCGCTCGCTTTGGGTCGACAACGCCGCCACTAGCGCCCGCTGCTGCTGGGGCTCGATCTGAAACTCGATCAATTGAGTGAAGCCGCGATTTTTCTCTGATACCTGCATGAACACTCCCCTCTTTCTGTAGGCAGAATCTTGCGATTCGATGCCACGCAGGGTAAAACCTCTAGTTAAGTCAAGGTCAAGCGTTGTTTCGGAGTTTTTCATGCTCAACAAAGCACTCACCGTCGGCCAATTGGCCGCCCGCAGTGGCGTGGCCGTCACGGCCCTGCATTTCTATGAAGCCAAGGGGCTGATCAAGAGCAATCGCAATGCCGGCAACCAGCGGCGTTACCCACGGGATGTGTTGCGGCGGGTGGTGGTGATCAAGATCGCCCAGCGTTTGGGCATACCGCTGGCGACGATTGGCGAGGCCTTGCAAACGTTACCGAATGAACGCACGCCCACCGCTGAAGACTGGGAACGGTTGTCGGCCCTGTGGCGAGAGGACCTGGATCATCGCATCAACAAATTGATGCTGCTGCGCGACAAGCTCAGTGGCTGTATCGGGTGTGGGTGTTTGTCGTTGGAAGCGTGCCCGTTGCGTAATGAGGGGGATCAGCTCAGCGAGCGCGGGCCCGGGGCGCAGCTGTTGGAGCCCACCTAAAAACTGAAGTGAAAACCCAATCAATGTGGGAGCTGCCTTGTCGGATCGCCGCACCGCTGCGATGCAGACACCTCGGTCCATCAGGTACACCGAGTTGATGCCATCGCAGGCAAGCCAGCTCCCACATTAAATTGAGTTCAGTTTCAAATATCAGGTCGGCTGCCAGGCCGCCTTTGCTTTGCTTTTGATCTAACCACTCAGGTCGGCTACTAGGCCGCCGTGCTC
>NZ_JBJGXU010000103.1:0-11727 GCF_045447305.1 Pseudomonas sp. D47
GTCTGTCAGTCACCTTCACGGTTGACTGTTAAACCGCTATCGCAGGCAGGCCAGCTCCCACATTGTTAACGGGTGTTTATCCAGTTATGGCTTTACCAACCGCGCATCCAGGCTGTTCTGCGCCAGGCGTTTGGCCTGGTCCTGGGTCATGCCCAGCGAGGTGTACAGGGCGTGGAAATTCTCGGTGACATAACCGCCGAAGTACGCCGGGTCGTCCGAATTCACTGTCACCTTCACGCCACGCTCGAGCATGTCGAGGATGTTGTGCTGTGCCATGTCGTCAAACACGCACAGCTTGGTGTTGGACAGCGGGCACACGGTCAGCGGGATCTGCTCGTCGATGATCCGCTGCATCAGGCGCTCGTCTTCGATGGCGCGCACGCCATGGTCGATACGCTGGATTTTCAGCAGGTCGATGGCTTCCCAGATGTACTCGGGTGGGCCTTCTTCGCCGGCGTGGGCCACGGTGAGGAAGCCTTCGTGACGGGCACGGTCGAACACGCGCTGGAACTTGCTTGGCGGGTGACCCATTTCCGAGCTGTCCAGGCCCACGGCCACGAATGCATCACGGAACGGCAGCGCCTGGTCGAGGGTTTTCTCGGCTTCGGCTTCGCTCAAGTGGCGCAGGAAGCTTAAGATCAAACCACTGGTGATGCCCAGTTGCTGTTCGCCATCTTTGAGTGCAGCGGCGATGCCGTTGAGCACCACTTCGAACGGCACGCCACGGTCGGTGTGGGTTTGCGGGTCGAAGAAGGGTTCGGTATGGATCACGTTCTGTGCTTTACAGCGCAGCAGGTAGGCCCAGGTCAGGTCATAGAAATCCTGGGAGGTGCGCAGCACGTCGGCGCCCTTGTAATACAGGTCGAGAAACTCTTGCAGGTTGTTGAAGGCGTAGGCCTTGCGCAGGGTTTCGACGTCGTTCCAGGGCAGCGCAATCTTATTGCGCTCGGCCAGGGCGAACAGCAGCTCAGGCTCCAGCGAGCCTTCCAGGTGCAGGTGTAATTCAGCCTTGGGCAGGGCGTTGAGCCAATCGTACATTTGTAAAATCTCATCAGGTGCAATGGCGGCATTCTACAGGCCATCACCTGACCAGCAGGAGAGTATTGGATTTATTCACGCAAGGGCCGCGTGAACTAAGGTGTAACGAAACGTTAGCGGCGTGGCGCAGTCTGTACCCCATCAATGACTGATTAGCCGTATGAAAAGGCCCGGAATGCTCACATCCCTCAAGCAAGAAAAATACATGTTACTGGCGCTGATTGCCGCCATCGCCGCTTACCCGTTGGAGCATTGGATGCTGCACAGCGGGCAAATGGTGGCGCTGCTGGCCGGTATCGGGCTGATCGGCTTTATCGTCGTGGCCTCGATGCGCGTGGCCCACCATGCCGAGCAGCTCGCGGAGAAGGTCGGCGACCCTTACGGCACCATGATCCTGACCCTCGCCGCCGTGCTGGTGGAAGTGGTGATCCTGGCGATCATGATGAGCAACGAGCCGTCGCCGACCCTGGTGCGTGACACCATTTACTCGGCGGTGATGCTCGATATCAACGGCATCCTCGGCCTGGCCGCGCTGATGGGCGGCATCAAGCATGGTGAACAGTCCTACAACGATGATTCGGCCCGCACCTACAGCGTGATGATCCTCACGGCGATGGGCGTGTCGATGGTGGTGCCGGAATTTATCCCCGAGGCAGACTGGAAAATTTACTCAGCCTTCACCATCGGCGCGATGGTGGTGCTCTACACCCTGTTCCTGCGCATGCAGGTAGGGCCGCACAGTTATTTCTTCAGCTACAGCTACCCGGAAAAACGCCGCAAGAAACAGCCCGAAGAGCAACAAGAGCCGCCGATCAGCCTCGCGTTTTCCATCGGTACGTTGGTGTTTGGCGTCATCGTGATTGGCGCACTGGCTGAGGTGATGTCCAAGACCCTCGACCTCGGCCTGGAAGGCACAGGCGCGCCGCCGGTGATCACGGCGATTGTGGTCGCGGCGATTTCAGCCGCGCCGGAAATTTTGACGGCGTTGCGCGCGGCCCTGGCCAACCGCATGCAGTCGGTGGTGAACATCGCACTGGGCGCGTCCTTGTCGACGGTGATCCTGACCGTGCCGGTGATGGAGGCTATGGCGCTATACACCGGCCAGCCGTTCCAGATGGCGATGACACCGGTGCAAACCGTGATGGTGTTGATCACGCTGATCGTCAGCGCGATCAACCTCAACGATGGCGAAACGAACGCCATCGAAGGGATGACCCATTTTGTGTTGTTTGCGACGTTTATTATGCTGTCGCTGTTGGGTCTATAGAGACCGCAGAACTCAATGTGGGCGCTGGGTTTTGTGGGAGTTGGCTTGCCTGCGATGCAGACACCTCGGTTTTTCAGTTGCACCGAGATGATGCTATCGCAGGCAAGCCAGCTCCCACAGAAGCCAGTTCCCACATTTGCATGTGTATTTGGCTTAGGTTCCGGCGATCAGCTGTTTCGCCGCCTGGGTGTGATCGGCGATCAAACCTTTCAAATCCAGGCCTTCAACCTGGCCGTCAATCACTCGCCATTTACCCCCGACCATCACCCGATCCGCGCGGTCGGCGCCGCACAGCAGCAGCGCCGAGATCGGGTCATGGCTGCCGGAGAAGCGCAGCTCGTCGAGCTTGAACAGCGCCAGGTCAGCCTGTTTGCCGACCGCCAGCTCACCAATATCCGTGCGCCCCAGCAATTGCGCCGACCCTTTTGTCGCCCAACCCAACACGCCTTCAGGCGTGATCTTTTCCGCGCCGTAACGCAGGCGCTGGATATACAGGGCCTGGCGCGCTTCAAGGATCATGTTCGAGGCATCGTTGGAGGCGGAGCCGTCCACGCCAAGGCCAATCGGCGCACCGGCGGCGAGCAGGTCCAGGGTCGGGCAGATGCCGGAGGCCAGGCGCATATTCGAGCTTGGGCAATGGCAGATACCGGTACCGGCGGCGCCGAGACGCGCGATTTCATCCGGGTTGAAGTGAATGCCATGGGCAAGCCAAGTGCGTGGGCCGAGCCAGCCGACGCTGTCCAGGTAGTCGACGGTACGCAGGCCGAAGCGCTGCAGGCAGAAATCTTCCTCGTCCAGGGTTTCTGCCAGGTGGGTGTGCAGGCGCACGTCGAGGCTGTTGGCCAGTTCGGCGCTGGCTTCCATGATTTGCGGCGTGACCGAAAACGGCGAGCAGGGCGCCAGGGCAATTTGGATCTGTGCACCGTCGCCGCGCTGGTGGTAGGTGCGGATCAGGCGCTGGCTGTCGTCGAGGATCACTTGGCCTTGTTGCACGGTCTGTTGCGGCGGCAGGCCGCCGTCGGCTTCGCCCAGGCTCATGGAACCACGGGTGAGCATGGCGCGCATGCCCAGTTCGCGCACACTTTCTACTTGCACGTCGATGGCGTTTTCCAGGCCGTCGGGGAACAGGTAGTGGTGATCCGCCGCGGTAGTGCAGCCCGAGAGCAGCAATTCGGCCAGCGCGACTTTGGAGGCCAGGGCGAGTTTTTTCGGGGTCAGTCGCGCCCACACCGGGTACAGGGTTTTCAGCCAGGGAAACAGGGGCTGATTGACCACCGGCGCCCAGGCGCGGGTCAGGGTTTGGTAGAAGTGGTGGTGGGTGTTGATCAGCCCCGGCAGGATCACATGTTCGCGAGCGTCGAACACTTGTCCGCACGGCACGGCGGGCTCTTTGCCCCAGCCCAGCACTTCGGTGATCACACCGTCTTGCAGCACCAGGCCGCCACGGGCGTCGAGGCCATTGGCAGTGAAAATCGCGAGGGGGTTTTTTAACCAGATACGGGTCGCAGGCATTGGCCGGCTCCTCTGAATGATGGGTTCAGGTTTGCCAGCTCAGTGTTGCCCTGTCTGCTGATCCAGGGTCGCCGGTGAGGGCGAGGTCGGTAGATTACGTGGAGTTCTGAACCTGGTCCAGCGGTAGGGGCATCCCCAATGCCGTTCAGTTGAGCGCTGATCTCTTGTGGGCGCGGGCTTGCTCGCGAAAGCGGTGGGTCAGTCAACATTAATGTTTGCTGGGCTGACGTCATCGCGGGCAAGCCGCACCGCCGCCCGCATATTTTGATCCGTGGGGTTACCAGGCGATGGTGTTGCCTTTGTAGTCGATAAAGTGATGACCGCCCTTGCCGGTATAGGCATTCACTTGATCCACCAGGCCACGCACGCTGGTCTCCACATCAATGTGCGCGTTTTCACCGCCCATGTCGGTCTTCACCCAGCCCGGGTGCAGCGACAGCACGGTGAGCTTGTGATCACCCAGTTGGGTGATGAAGCTGTTGGTCATGGAGTTGAGTGCGGCTTTGCTGGCTTTGTACAGCGCCAGGTCCGAACCATCGGGCATGGTCACGCTGCCCAGCGCCGAGCTCATGAAGGCCAGCACGCCGCTGTCTTTGCGGATCTGCCCGACAAAACGCTGGGCCAGGTTGATCGGCGCCACGGCGTTGGTGAAAAACAGCTGGCCGACTTCCGCCAGGGTGGCGTGGCCCGGTTCCTGGTTGGCCGGGCCCTTGACGCCGGCGTTGACGAACAGCAGGTCGAAGGTGCGACTCTTGAGGCGCTGGCTCAAGGCGATCACGGCTTGCTGGTCGTCCATGTCGAGCTTCTCGATGTGTACCGGGCCTACGGCTTTCAGGGCATCCGCCTTGTTCGGGTCGCGCACGGTGGCGGTCACGTCCCAGCCGTCCTGGAGCAATTGCTTGACCAGGCCAAGGCCCAGCCCGCGCGAGGCGCCGATGATCAGTGCAGTTTTTGGCGTAGGCATGCAGGGCTTCCTTTGACGTCGCGGTTCAGGGGCATTGAGCGAACAACATTAGCAGCTTCAGCGCTCCAGCAGGATGCGTCCACGGCTCAGGTCGGCGAGTTGGGTTTGCAGGGTGTCGATGTGCGCCTCGCCCAGTGCCAATTGCAGCTCCACGCCATTGGCGGTGAAAGTCTCCTCCACCACCAAGCCGCCGAGTTCGGCGACGCGCAGCTTCACCAGGTTCAACTCGGAGAATCCACAGGCGCAACTCAGCGGCACGCGGCTGATCAGTTCGATGCGTTCGGCATTCTGCAGGCATTTATTCGCGCCGCCGCCGTACGCACGGGCCAGCCCACCGGTGCCCAGCTGAATGCCGCCGTACCAGCGAATCACCAGCACGGCGACTTGATCAAACCCTTGGGCTTCGATGGCCGCCAGAATCGGGCGCCCGGCCGTACCACCGGGTTCGCCGTCGTCGTTGCTGCGGTACTGGTCGGCCAGTTTCCAGGCCCAGCAGTTGTGCGTGGCGTTGAGGTCGCTGTACTGCTCGAAAAACGCCTGGGCGTCTTGCGCGCTGGTGATCGGCGCCGCGAGGGTGATGAAGCGGCTTTTGCGTATTTCTTCACGAAATTCGCAAAGGCCGGTAAGGGTGAAAGGCATAAGTCGCTTCGTTTATAGGGCTGGCTTGACGCCACAGCCTTTGAGAATGATGTGGATCAGGTTGGTGCCGGCGTCTTCCATGTCTTGCTTGGTCAGCTTGGTGCGACCGGTGACGCGGCAGATCTGGGTGGCGAAGTCGGCGTAGTGCTGGGTGCTGCCCCACAACAGGAAGATCAGGTGCACGGGGTCGATGGGGTCCATCTTGCCGGCGTCGATCCAGGCCTGGAGTACTGCGGCGCGGCCGCTGAACCAGGCGCGGTAGTCTTGGCTGAAATATTCGGTGAGGCATTCGCCACCACTGATGATCTCCATGGCGAAGATCCGCGAGGCCTGCGGGTGGCGCCGGGAAAACTCCATTTTGGTGCGGATGTAGCGGGTGAGCGCCACGGCTGGGTCGTCCTCGGCGGTCAGCGCGTTGAAGGTGCTGTCCCACAGTTCGAGGATATTGCTCAGCACCGCGATGTACAGGCCGAGCTTGTTGGTGAAGTAGTAATGCAAGTTGGCCTTGGGCAGCCCGGCACTCGAGGCAATGGTGTTCATGCTGGTGCCTTTGTAGCCATGGCGCGCGAATTCATCTTCAGCAGCCTGGAGAATTGCTTGTTCATTCTTTTGCCGAATGCGGCTGGCGGGTTTACCGGCGTGGTTGCTGTGGGCAGGAACTTCGAGGCTCATGGAGGTTTCCGTGCTGATCGATAGAGACGACGTGTGCACAGATAACCCACCCTCAAGCCTCAGACAAGTCCCGATGCAATAAAACCGTCAAAGCGGTTCCAGCGTGTCGCTTTCCGGCGCGTGGTTTGCGCCAGCGCAGGTCACTTTGGCTTCCGGTAATAACAGGCACAACACGATGGCGGTCAGGCCGCCGCTGGTGATGGCGGAATCGAACAGGTTTTGCACCAGGGCTGGCATCAAGTGCAGCAGGCCCGGTTGGGCGGCAATGCCCAGGCCGACGCCGAACGAGGTGGCGATAATCAGCATGCTGCGCCGGTCCAGCGGTGCCTGGGCGAGGATGCGCACACCGGCGGCGGCGACGCTGCCGAACATCACCAAGGTCGCGCCGCCCAATACTGGCTTGGGGATTTGCTGCAGCACGGCGCCAATCAGCGGAAACAAGCCGAGGCAAAACAGCAACACGCCGATGTATAAGCCGACGTAACGACTGGCCACGCCAGTGAGTTGGATCACGCCGTTATTCTGCGCGAAGGTGGTGTTGGGAAAGGCGCTGAATGTGGCGGCGATCATGCAACTCACGCCATCGCCCAATACACCGCCTTTGAGCCGGCTTATATAAGAAGGGCCGCTGATGGGCTGGCGGGCGATCATGCAGTTGGCGGTGAGGTCGCCGACGGTTTCGATGCTGCTGATCAGATAAATCAGCGCGATCGGTAGGAACGCGCTCCAGTCGAAGTTGAAACCGAAGCGAAGCGGCAGTGGCACGCTGATCAACGGCAAGTCTGGCAAGGCTTGCGGGACCAGTTTGCCGCTGAACCACGCGGCCAGACTGCCGAGGGCCAGGCCGATGATAATCGCCGAGAGGCGCACCCATGGCGTGTTTGAGCGGTTGAGCACAATGATGGTCAGCACTACGAACACGCCCAGCGCCAGATTGATGGGCGCGCCGAAGTCCGGCGCGTTAAACCCGCCGCCTAGGTCGGTGATGCCGACTTTGATCAGGCTGATGCCGATCAGCGTGATGACAATCCCGGTGACTAAGGGCGTGATCACGCGACGCAGTTGGCCGATAAAACGGCTCAACACGATCTGCACGGCTGCGCCGAAAAAACACACGCCGAAGATCATCGCCATGATGTCTTCCGGGCTGCCGCCGCGTTGTTTCACCAGGAAACCCGCCGACAATATCGCGCCGAGAAACGCAAAGCTGGTGCCTTGCAGGCAGATCATTCCGGCGCCGATGCCAAATGGCCTGCGTGCCTGAATGAACGTGCCGACGCCGGAGACCATCAACGCCATGCTGATCAAGTAGGGCAAATGGGCGGTGAGGCCCAGGGTGGAGCCGATGATCAGTGGCGGGGTAATGATCCCGACGAAAGCGGCCAGCACATGTTGCAGTGCAGCCAGTAGGGCGGGCAGCGGTTTTGGCCGGTCATCGAGGCCGTAGATCAGGTCACTGGGGCTGGAGGATTCTGGTGGCATGGTGGGCAAACTCAAGGCGGACGGTTCAAGGTCCTGCTCTCTTGCAAAAAGCTGTCCAGTTGCTCAGCTTTTGGCGAGAGGCCCGAGTTAGCGCGTTGCCGCCAGACTCTCGAGAAAACTTTCCAGCACCAAATGAGGGCGACGGCCTTTGCGTGTGACCGATGCGAGGCTTAAATCGTAAAAACGTGTAGTCGGTTTCAGCGCGCGCAGTCGGCCTTGTTGCACCCACAGGCTGGCGTAGTGATCGGGCAGGTAGCCGATATAGCGGCCGGTGAGGATCAGGAACGCCATGCCTTCGCGGTCCGAGGCGCTGGCGGTGCAGGTGAGTGCTTGGTAATGCGCCTGGATGTCGGCGGGCAGGCGGAAAGTGGGGGCGATGGCGTCCTGGGTGTCGATGCGTGCGTCGTCCAGCTGTTTGTCGTCGGCATAAAACAGTGGGTGTCCAACCGCGCAATAGAGCAGCGAACGTTCGCTGTACAGCGGCTGGTATTCCAGGCCGGACAGCGCGCTGGCCTGGGGCACCACGCCGACATGCAGGCGGCCGTCGAGCACGCCTTGCTCGACTTCGTTGGGGGCGATCATGCGGATCTGGATTTGCACGTCCGGGCCGCGTTCCTTCAACTGTGCCAGGGCGTGGGTGATGCGCATGTGGGGCAGGGTGACGAGGTTGTCGGTGAGGCCGATGATCAACTCGCCGCGCAAATGCTGGTGCAGGCCGTTGACCTCGGTGCGAAAACTTTCCAGGGCACTTAATAGTTGCAGGACCGATTGGTAGACCTCGCGGCCTTCTTCGGTCAGGGAGAAGCCGGCGCGCCCGCGTTGGCACAGGCGTAAGCCCAGGCGTTGTTCGAGGTCGCTCATCTGCTGGCTGATGGCCGAGCGGCCGATGCCGAGCACGGTTTCTGCCGCCGAGAAGCCACCGCACTCCACCACGCTGCGAAAGATGCGCAGCAGGCGGATATCGAAGTCGCTGACTTGGGCCAGTGGGTCGGGTCGACGGCTGCTCATAGTTTAGTGAAGGCCTGACTAAAGGTTAGAAGAGTTGGATTTCACCGACTTTATCCCCATGGCAATTTAGCTGCAACAACGCGTTTCAATCCCGACGCTGCCTTTTGCCTTGCGAGGTTTTGCTGATGAACATGCCCGAAAACGCCCCTTCGTCCCTGGCCAGCCAACTGAAGTTGGATGCTCACTGGATGCCTTACACCGCCAACCGCAACTTCCAACGTGACCCGCGTCTGATCGTGGCGGCCGAAGGCAGTTGGTTGATCGATGATAAGGGCCGCAAGGTGTATGACTCGTTATCGGGCCTGTGGACCTGCGGCGCCGGGCACACACGCAAGGAAATCCAGGAAGCGGTCTCCAAGCAGTTGGGCACCCTGGACTACTCCCCAGGCTTCCAATACGGTCATCCGCTGTCGTTCCAGCTGGCGGAAAAGATTACCGACTTGACCCCAGGCAACCTGAACCACGTGTTTTTCACCGATTCCGGCTCCGAGTGCGCCGACACCGCGGTGAAAATGGTGCGTGCCTACTGGCGCCTGAAGGGCCAGGCCACCAAGACCAAAATGATCGGCCGTGCCCGTGGCTATCACGGTGTGAACATCGCCGGCACCAGCCTGGGTGGCGTCAACGGCAACCGTAAGCTGTTTGGCCAGGGTTTGATGGATGTGGACCACCTGCCGCACACCTTGCTGGCGAGCAATGCTTTTTCCCGTGGCATGCCGGAGCTGGGTGGTATCGCCTTGGCCGATGAGCTGCTCAAGCTGATCGAATTGCACGACGCGTCGAACATCGCTGCGGTGTTCGTTGAGCCGATGGCCGGCTCCGCTGGTGTGCTGGTGCCGCCACAGGGTTACCTCAAGCGTCTGCGTGATATCTGCGATCAGCACAATATTCTGTTGGTGTTCGACGAAGTGATCACCGGTTTCGGCCGTACCGGCTCGATGTTCGGCGCCGACAGCTTTGGCGTGACCCCGGACCTGATGTGCATCGCCAAGCAAGTCACCAACGGCGCAATCCCAATGGGCGCGGTGATTGCTAGCAGCGAGATCTATCAGACCTTCATGAACCAGGCGACGCCGGAATACGCAGTGGAATTCCCCCACGGCTACACCTACTCGGCGCACCCGGTTGCTTGCGCTGCGGGCCTTGCGGCATTGGACTTGTTGCAGAAAGAAAACCTGGTGCAGAGCGTAGCCGAAGTCGCCCCGCACTTTGAGAATGCACTGCACGGTTTGAAGGGCAGCAAAAACGTGATCGATATTCGTAACTACGGCTTGGCCGGTGCGATCCAGATTGCCCCGCGTGACGGTGATGCCATCGTGCGTCCATTCGAGGCTGGCATGGCCTTGTGGAAAGCCGGCTTCTACGTGCGCTTTGGCGGCGACACGTTGCAGTTCGGGCCAACCTTCAACAGCAAGCCGCAGGACCTGGATCGTCTGTTTGACGTGGTCGGCGAAGTGCTGAACAAGATCGACTGATTTCTCCTTCTATATAGAACAACTTTTCAGGAGCCCTGCATGAGCCTTATCCAACATTTGATCAATGGCCAGTTGGTCAGTGAGTCCGGCCGCACCGCCGACGTGTACAACCCGTCCACCGGTCAGGTGATTCACCAGGTGCCGTTGGCCAGCCGTGAAACCATTCAAAGCGCTATCGACTCAGCCAAGGCGGCGTTCCCTGCCTGGCGTAACACCCCGCCGGCCAAGCGTGCCCAGGTGATGTTTCGTTTCAAGCAATTGCTGGAGCAGAACGAAGCACGTATCTCGCAGTTGATCAGTGAAGAACACGGCAAGACCTTGGAAGACGCCGCGGGCGAGTTGAAGCGTGGCATCGAGAACGTGGAGTACGCGTGCTCGGCGCCGGAGATTCTCAAAGGCGAGTACAGCCGTAACGTGGGGCCGAACATTGATGCGTGGTCGGACTTCCAGCCGTTGGGCGTGGTGGCCGGTATTACGCCGTTCAACTTCCCTGCCATGGTACCGCTGTGGATGTACCCGCTGGCGATCGTCTGCGGTAACTGTTTCATCCTGAAACCTTCGGAACGTGATCCAAGCTCTACGCTGCTGATTGCGCAGTTGTTGCAGGAAGCTGGTTTGCCGAAAGGTGTGTTGAGCGTGGTGCACGGTGACAAGGGCGCGGTGGATGCGCTGATCGAAGCGCCGGAAGTCAAAGCGCTGAGCTTTGTGGGATCGACGCCGATCGCCGAATACATCTATTGCGAAGCGACCAAGCGCGGCAAGCGCGTGCAGGCACTGGGCGGGGCGAAGAACCATGCGGTGCTGATGCCGGATGCGGACTTGGATAACGCCGTGAGTGCCTTGATGGGCGCGGCCTATGGTTCGTGCGGTGAGCGTTGCATGGCGATTTCGGTCGCCGTATGCGTAGGCGATCAGGTGGCGGATGCATTGATCGCCAAGCTGGTGCCGCAGGTCAAGGCGTTGAAAATTGGCGCGGGCACATCCTGTGGTCTGGATATGGGGCCGTTGGTGACGGGCCAGGCGCGGGATAAGGTCAGTGGCTATATAGAAGACGGCGTAGCGTCGGGCGCTGAGCTGGTGGTGGATGGTCGTGGGTTGAGTATTGCGGGCCATGAAGAAGGTTTCTTCCTGGGTGGCAGCCTGTTCGACCGCGTGACCCCGCAGATGCGTATCTATAAAGAAGAGATCTTTGGTCCGGTGCTGTGTGTGGTGCGGGTGAGCAGCCTGGAAGCGGCGATGCAGCTGATCAATGATCACGAATACGGTAACGGTACGTGCATCTTTACCCGTGACGGGGAGGCGGCGCGTCTGTTCTGTGACGAGATTGAAGTGGGTATGGTTGGTGTGAACGTTCCACTGCCGGTGCCGGTGGCGTATCACAGCTTTGGTGGCTGGAAGCGTTCGCTGTTTGGCGACTTACATGCCTACGGGCCGGACGGAGTGCGTTTCTATACCCGTCGTAAGGCGATCACCCAGCGCTGGCCGCAACGGTCCAGCCATGAAGCGTCGCAGTTTGCCTTTCCTAGCTTGTAAGGCGTTGTAGTTGAAAGCCGGCCCCTTGGGGCCGGCTTTTGCGTTTCTGGGGGGGGGTGACCGATATGACAGAAATGTGAAAAAAGGTGTTGACGGCAGATTCTGGAAGTCTATAATTCGCCCCACTTCCGGCGCAG
>NZ_JBJGXU010000104.1:0-10530 GCF_045447305.1 Pseudomonas sp. D47
CTACGAAGCCGTTACCGCAGCAACGGATATGTACTCATATCTACCTAAAAAACCCGTCAAAAACTTAGCGCAACACAAACAGATTATCGTCCCCACTGCGCGTGGGAACGATCTCGCGTTTCAGGCAGCGAGTTTGCCGCTGGCAATCGCAGCCGAAGCGGCCACCATCGCCCGCAACAACACCGCACACCCGGCGGCCAGGTCATCCGGTGCGGCGTTCTCGATTTCGTTATGGCTGATACCTCCCTCACACGGCACAAAAATCATCCCCGCCGGGCCGAGTTCGGCAACGAAAATCGCGTCGTGCCCTGCCCCGCTGACGATGTCCATGTTCGACAAGCCCAACCCATTCGCCGCATCCCGCACAGCGTCCACGCAGCCTTTGTCAAAATACAGCGGCGGGAAGTCGGCGGTGGGTTCCATTTCAAAACTCAAACCGTGTTTAGCGCAGGTCTCGTCGATCACTTTACGCACCTGGGCAATCATCGAATCCAAGCGCGCCGGTTCCAGGTGACGCAAGTCCAGAGTCATGCGCACTTCACCGGGGATGACGTTGCGCGAGCCGGGGTAGGCCTGCAAGCAACCGACAGTGCCACACGCATGCGGCTGATGCCCCAACGCGGCCGCATTCACCGCAGCCACCACTGCTGCGGCGCCTACCAGGGCGTCCTTGCGCAGGTGCATCGGCGTCGGCCCCGCATGGGCTTCAACGCCACGCAGTTTTAGGTCAAACCACTTCTGCCCAAGGGCGCCCAGCACCACACCGATGGTTTTTTTCTCGTCCTCAAGAATCGGCCCTTGTTCGATGTGCGCTTCGAAGTAAGCCCCGACTTTATGCCCACTCACAGGACGTGTGCCCGCATAGCCGATCGCATTCAATGCATCGCCTACACTGACGCCGTCCACGTCCACCTTGGCCAAGGTGTCCGCCAAGGTAAATTTCTCGGCAAACACGCCTGAGCCCATCATGCACGGCGGGAAGCGCGAACCTTCTTCGTTGGTCCACACCACCACTTCCAGCGGTGCTTCGGTTTCGATCTTAAGGTCATTGAGCGTGCGCAACACTTCCACACCCGCCAGTACGCCGAAGCAGCCGTCGAACTTGCCGCCGGTGGGTTGGGTGTCAATATGGCTGCCGGTCATCACCGGCGGCAGGTTGGGATTACGGCCTGGGCGACGCGCGAAGATATTGCCGATGCCGTCGATGGTCACGGTGCAGCCGGCGTCCTCGCACCACTTCACAAACAGGTCACGGGCTTTGCGGTCGAGGTCGGTGAGGGCCAGGCGGCACACACCACCTTTGGGCGTGGCGCCGAGTTTGGCCAGGTCCATCAGGGACTGCCACAAGCGGTCGCGGTTGATGTGCTGATGGGTGGATTGCAGAACGTCCAGGGCAGCGTTCATGGGGATCTCCTCAGGCTACGTTTCTTATGAATTGACTCGCTCAACGGTGGGAGCTGGCTTGCCTGCAATGCGGGCGGCTCGGTATTTCTGCCGAACCGAGGTGATGCCATCGCAGGCAAGCCAGCTCCCACATTGACCGTATTTACAAAGGTGATTTGGCGGTGACTGGGCTGACGCCGCGCTTGGCATTCAGGCCGTAATACAACACGCCACCCAACGCCGAACCGGTGAACCAACCGTAGCTGTAGAACCAGCTGAACGCATCACTGCCCAGTGACAACAAGGTCAGCACCACCGGCACGCCGAAGGCGACAAAGCCGCTCCAGTTCCACGCCGGGTACACGTCATCACGGTACAAACCGCCCAGGTCCAACTGCTGTTTGCGGGTGATGAAGTAGTCCACCACCATGATCCCGGCAATCGGCCCCAGCAGGCTTGAATAGCCCAGCAACCAATTCGAATACACGGTCTCCAGGCTCACGTCCGAGACGATCAGCCCGAGTTTTTTCAGCAGTTCATGGCTCATCAGCGCCAGCCCAACCAGGCCGGTGAGGATCACCGCAGTGGTGCGGTTGATCAGCTTGGGCGCAATGTTCTGGAAGTCATTGGTGGGCGAGACGATGTTGGCGGCGGTGTTGGTGGACAAGGTGGCGATGATGATCAGCAGCATGGCGATGGCGACCCACACCGGGCTCTGGATATGCCCGATCAAGGTCACCGGGTCGGAGACGCTGACGCCCACCAGTTTCACCGACGCGGCGGTCATGATCACGCCGAGGGCGGCGAACAGGAACATGGTCAACGGCAGGCCGAAAATCTGCCCGAGAATCTGGTCCTTCTGGCTTTTGGCGTAACGACTAAAATCGGGAATGTTCAGCGACAAGGTCGCCCAAAACCCCACCATCGCGGTCAACCCCGCCATGAAGTACCCGGTGAGGCTCGCACCTTCGGGCCGCTTGGGTGGAATCGCCATCAGCTCGCTGAGCGATACATTCGGCATTGCCCACACCAACAGGCCAATCCCCACCGCCACCAGCAAGGGCGCGGACAAGGTTTCCAGGCGCTTGATCGACTCGGCGCCGCGCAGCACCACCCACAAATTCAGGCACCAGAAAATCATGAAACCGATCACTTCACCGGTGCCGCCGAGGGATTTCCAACCGTCGAAAATCGAGCCCAGGAACAGGTGAATTGCCAGCCCGCCAAACATCGTCTGGATACCAAACCAGCCGCACGCCACCAGCGCGCGAATCAGGCACGGCACGTTGGAACCGAGGATGCCAAACGACGAACGCAACAGTACCGGAAACGGAATGCCGTACTTGGTGCCAGGGAACGCGTTAAGCGTCAGCGGGATCAGCACCACGATATTGGCCAGCAAAATCGCCATCAGCGCCTCGCCCACCGACAAGCCGAAGTACGCGGTCAGCACCCCGCCGAGCGTGTAGGTGGGCACGCAGATCGACATGCCGACCCACAGCGCGGTGATGTGCCACTTGTTCCAGGTGCGTTCGTGCACCTTGGTCGGTGCCATGTCGTGGTTATAGCGAGGGCTGTCGAGGACGTCGGGGCCGGCGTCGAGTTCGTACAGGCCGTTACGCTCAATGACTTGCGATCTGTTCTGTTGCATGGCCGCTCCACGGTTTTTTCGAATTATTTTTGCTCATCCCACGCGTTGCGCAGAATGGCCGGAGTACCTCGTAAACAACATGACATCACGGGCCCGGCCAGCCGCCACTGCACTCAATAACCGTGCCGACCACCCACCTTGAACCCGCACCGCATCTATAACTCGCTGATGTTTATCAGCTTTGCGATTGAGCCTTCGGTACTTGGCGCGTTACTCAGGCTAAATAACGCGCAAGTTCCCGAACCGTCAGGACTCAATCTGGTGCAACACAATTATTTTTATTTACCGGCCCCGTCAAGAGGCATGTCTCAAGCGTCTGATTTGCAATAAGAAATGTTGCTCAAAACCAGAACCTGTCAAGTGCGTCAAAATGGTGAGCGGTCGCTACATTTTGGTGACTTACAGTTTTTATTGTTTTAAATCATAGAGTTAAATACGTTATAAGCTTAATAAAAATCTTCTTGCTCATTCGAAAAACTCGGGCTAGTTTCTATTCCTGTCACCGATGACAGGTTTTAACCAACTATCGGCAAGCAGCATTACAACACTTAGAACTGGCACAAGCCGGTCAAGCCTGTGAGGAACTCGACATGTCGCTGTTGATCCGTGGCGCCACCGTTATTACCCATGATGAAAGTTACCGCGCCGATGTTTTATGCGCAGGCGGTCTAATTCGCGCTATTGGCACGGATCTGGATATTCCCGCCGGCACTGAAGTACTCGACGGCAGCGGCCAATACTTGATGCCCGGCGGCATCGACCCCCACACCCATATGCAACTGCCCTTCATGGGCACCGTGGCCAGTGAAGACTTTTTCAGTGGCACGGCAGCGGGCCTGGCCGGCGGCACCACCTCGATCATCGATTTCGTGATTCCCAACCCGCAGCAGTCGTTGATGGAAGCCTTTCACCAGTGGCGCGGCTGGGCGCAAAAGTCCGCCTCCGACTACGGTTTTCATGTGGCGATCACCTGGTGGAGCGAGCAGGTGCGCGAGGAAATGGCCGAGTTGGTCAGCCACCACGGCATCAACAGCTTCAAGCATTTCATGGCCTACAAGAATGCGATCATGGCCGCCGATGACACGCTGGTCGCCAGCTTCGAGCGCTGCCTGGAACTCGGCGCGGTGCCCACCGTGCACGCAGAAAACGGCGAGTTGGTGTATCACCTGCAACGCAAGCTGATGGCCCAGGGCATCACCGGGCCGGAAGCGCACCCGCTGTCACGCCCCTCCCAGGTGGAAGGCGAAGCGGCCAGCCGCGCGATTCGCATCGCCGAGACCATCGGCACGCCGCTCTACCTGGTGCACGTGTCCACCAAGGAAGCGCTGGATGAGATCACCTACGCCCGTGGCAAGGGCCAGCCGGTGTACGGCGAAGTGCTCGCCGGCCACTTGCTGCTCGACGACAGCGTTTACCAACACCCCGACTGGCAAACCGCCGCCGGCTACGTGATGAGCCCGCCGTTCCGCCCACGCGGGCACCAGGAAGCGCTGTGGCACGGGCTGCAATCGGGCAACCTGCACACCACCGCCACCGACCATTGCTGCTTCTGCGCCGAGCAAAAAGCCGCCGGCCGTGACGATTTCAGCAAGATCCCCAACGGCACCGCCGGCATTGAAGACCGCATGGCGCTGCTGTGGGACGAAGGCGTCAACACCGGGCGCCTGTCGATGCAGGAATTCGTCGCGCTGACCTCCACCAACACCGCGAAGATCTTCAACCTTTACCCGCGTAAAGGTGCGATCCGCGTAGGCGCGGACGCGGATCTGGTGCTGTGGGACCCCGCCGGTACGCGCACGATTTCGGCCAAGACCCACCATCAAAAAGTCGACTTCAACATCTTCGAAGGCAAGACCGTGCGCGGCGTGCCGAGCCACACCATCAGCCAGGGCAAACTGGTCTGGACCGATGGCGACCTGCGCGCCGAACGTGGGGCCGGGCGGTATGTAGAACGCCCGGCGTACCCGTCGGTGTTTGAGCAGTTGAGCAAGCGGGCGGAGCATTCCAGGCCCACTGCTGTAAAGCGCTGAACATACAGCGCAGATGATCGTTCCCACGCTCTGCGTGGGAATGCAGCCGGGGGTGCTCCGCGCCCTGAGAGCGGACGCAGAGCGTCCGGTGAGGCATTCCCACGCAGAGCATGGGAACGATCGCCCATCAGAGGCAGCACCTCAATAACCGTGAGGCCAAAACCGTGATCCAGACCCTGACCCACCTCCCCCATCCCCAAGAAGATGGGCCGACACTCGCCAGCCATTTCACCGACCTGGCGCCGCCGCTCAACGCCCGCCAGGCGCAATTGGAGGCCTCGCGCTGCCTGTACTGCTACGACGCGCCGTGCGTGACTGCATGCCCCAGCGAGATTGATATCCCCTCGTTCATCCGCAATATCCACACCGAAAACGTGCAAGGTGCGGCGCAGAAGATTCTCTCGGCCAACATCCTCGGCGGCAGCTGCGCGCGGGTTTGCCCCACCGAAATCCTGTGCCAGCAAGCCTGCGTGCGTAACAACGCCGAAGAATGCGCGCCGGTGCTGATCGGCCTGTTGCAACGCTACGCCATCGACAACGCGCACTTCAGCGAGCACCCGTTCCAGCGCGCTGCGCCGACCGGTAAGCGCATCGCCGTGGTCGGCGCCGGGCCGGCAGGCTTGGCCTGTGCACATCGCGCCGCCTTGCACGGCCATGACGTGGTGATGTTCGAAGCACGGGAAAAGGCCGGCGGCCTGAATGAATACGGGATCGCTAAGTACAAACTGGTGGATGACTTTGCCCAGAAGGAGCTGGATTTCCTCCTGCAGATCGGCGGCATTGAAATCCGCCACGGCCAGCGCCTGGGTGACAACCTAACCTTGAGCGAACTGCACCAGCAATTCGACTCCGTGTTCCTCGGCGTCGGCCTGGCCGCGAGCAAACAGCTTGGCCTGCCCTTTGAGGACGCCCCCGGCCTGCTCGCCGCCACCGACTACATCCGCGAACTGCGCCAGGCCGATGACCTCACGCAACTGCCGCTGGCCGACCGTTGCATTGTGCTCGGCGCCGGCAACACCGCCATCGACATGGCCGTGCAAATGGCCCGCCTCGGCGCCCGCGATGTGAACCTGGTGTATCGCCGCGGCTTGGCCGACATGGGCGCCACCGGGCATGAGCAGGACATTGCCAAGGCCAACCAGGTGCGCCTGCTGACCTGGGCACAACCCGAAGAAGTGTTGCTGGATGATCTAGGCCGCGTGCGCGGCATGCGCTTCGCCCGTACGCGCATGGAAAATGGTCGCCTGCACCCCACTGGCGAGACCTTCGAACTGGCCGCCGATGCGATCTTCAAGGCCATCGGCCAAGGTTTCGATAACGAGGCCTTGCATGACCCGCTGGCCCAGCAACTGCACCGCGTGGGCGAACGCATCTTTGTCGACGAACACCTGCAAACCAGCATCCCAGGCGTCTATGCCGGCGGCGATTGCGTCAGCCTCGGCCAGGACCTCACCGTGCAGGCGGTGCAACACGGCAAGCTGGCAGCTGAAGCCATGCACGCCCAACTCATGCTGAATGTGGAGGCTGCGTAATGGCCGATCTCTCGATTGTATTCGCCGGTATCAAAGCCCCCAACCCGTTCTGGCTGGCCTCGGCGCCGCCTACCGACAAGGCCTACAACGTAGTCCGCGCCTTCGAGGCCGGCTGGGGCGGCGTGGTGTGGAAAACCCTCGGTGAAGACCCGGCAGCGGTCAACGTGTCGTCACGCTACTCGGCGCACTACGGCGCCAACCGCGAAGTGCTGGGCATCAACAATATCGAGCTGATCACTGACCGCTCCCTGGAGATCAACCTGCGGGAAATCACCCAGGTGAAAAAGGATTGGCCGGACCGCGCGCTGATTGTGTCGCTGATGGTGCCGTGCGTTGAAGAGTCGTGGAAAAACATCCTGCCGCTGGTGGAAGCCACCGGCTGCGACGGCATCGAACTGAATTTCGGCTGCCCCCATGGCATGCCGGAGCGCGGCATGGGCGCGGCCGTCGGCCAGGTGCCGGAGTATGTGGAACAGGTGACGCGCTGGTGCAAGACCTATTGCTCGCTGCCGGTGATCGTCAAGCTCACGCCGAACATCACTGACATCCGCGTGGCGGCACGTGCGGCGTATCGCGGCGGTGCGGATGCGGTGTCGCTGATCAACACCATCAATTCGATCACCAGCGTGGACTTGGAGCGCATGGTCGCCCTGCCGGTGGTCGGCACCCAAAGTACCCATGGCGGGTATTGCGGCTCGGCGGTCAAGCCGATTGCCCTGAACATGGTCGCGGAAATCGCCCGCGACCCGCAGACCCAAGGCCTGCCGATCTGCGGGATTGGCGGCATCGGCAACTGGCGCGACGCGGCGGAATTCGTCGCACTGGGTTGCGGCGCGGTGCAGGTGTGCACGGCGGCCATGTTGCATGGGTTTCGGATTGTGGAAGAGATGAAGGATGGGCTGTCGCGGTGGATGGACAGCCAAGGCTACAAAAGCTTGCAGGAGTTTTCCGGCCGCGCGGTAGGCAACACGACCGATTGGAAGTACCTGGATATCAACTATCAGGTGATCGCCAAGATCGATCAGGAGGCCTGTATTGGCTGTGGGCGTTGCCATATTGCCTGCGAGGACACCTCGCACCAGGCCATCTCGAGTTTGAAACAGGCAGACGGCACGCATAAATACGAGGTGATTGACGATGAGTGCGTGGGCTGCAATTTGTGCCAGATCACCTGCCCGGTGGCCGATTGCATCGAGATGGTGCCGGTGGAGACGGGCAAGCCGTTTTTGAATTGGACACAGGATCCGCGTAATCCGTATCGGGAGGCTGTGTAGTCCTTTAGACCGCTATCGCAGCGATGCGGCGGCCCGGCAAGCCAGCTCCCACACTTGGAATGCATTCCCCTGTGGGAGCTGGCTTGCCTGCGATGGGGCCCTAAGCCTCACCACACCTTTAAGGCTCCAACCCAATCCCACGCAAAATCACTGCGGTCACCGTCTGAATCGCCTTCTCGAACTGCATGTCCGACAACGGCTGGTGATCATTCAAAATCATCACCTGGTGATCAAAGTCCGCATAGTGCTGGGTCGACGCCCAGATCATGTACAGCAGGCTCGACGGTTCCACCGGCAGGATGCGTTTATCTTCCACCCATTGGCGAATTTTCGCTTCCTTCATCTTGGCCCAGTCGTACAGGCTTTCATCCAGCGCCTCACCGAGTGTCGGCGCGCCGTGGATGATTTCGTTGGCCCAGACTTTCGAGCCATACGGCCGCGTACGCGAGCGCTGCATCTTGGCGCGGATGTAGCTGCTGAGCACCACCCGTGGGTCATCGAAGGTTTCAAAGCTCAGGGCATCCTGCTTCCACAGCTCCAGCAAGTCGAACAGCACCGCGCTGTACAGCTCACTTTTGGTGGTGAAGTAGTAATGCAGGTTGGAGCGCGGCAGTTGCACTTCTTCAGCAATATCGGCCATGGCGGTGCTGCCGTAGCCCTTCTCGGCGAAGATTTTCTCCGCCGCCAGCAGGATTTTTTCGACGTTGACCCGACGAATTCCGATCTTGTGATTGCCCATAAGGGCTCCCTGACAACAACTTGGGTTAAAGACTACCATCCGCTCTAGATCGCGGCGACAGCCCATAGTGAAACTTCTTACGCGAAGCTTTCCCCTGCAAAACGGATTGGTTAGGATCGCGGTCCCCTTGAAGGATCATTGCCATGACTATTCGACTGCGTGTGGCCGCCGACGACCCAGTGCTGGGAGCACTGTGGGAGCGCTCGGTACGGGCCACCCATGACTTCCTCCCCGAGGATGACATTCAACGTTTGCTGCCCGTGGTGCGCGACGCCTACCTGCCGATGCCGGCCCTCGACGTTTGGGTCTATGAAGACCAGAACGGTATCGCCGGGTTTATCGGCACTGGCGGGCACAACGTGGAAATGTTGTTTATCGACCCCGACCGCCGTGGCCAGGGCGTCGGCCGCCAATTGCTCGACCACGCCCGCGCGCGCCACGACACGCTGACGGTGGACGTCAACGAACAAAACCCGCAGGCCGTGGGTTTCTACCTGCACTATGGTTTTATCCAGGTCGCGCGTTCGCCGCTGGATGGCGAAGGCAGACCCTTTCCCTTGCTGCACATGGCTTTACCGACTCTCTAAACCTGAAGGTATTGAACAATGTTGATCAAGAAAACCCTGACCACCGTCGCCCTGCTCGCCTCCTTGCTGGGTGCTTCGGCCGCCTTTGCCCATGCCCACTTGAAAAGCGAAACGCCCGCCGCCGACAGCACTGTCGCCGCGCCCGCCGACCTGCGCCTGACCTTCAGCGAAGGCGTCGAAGCCACCTTCACCAAGGTGTCCCTGAGCAAGGACGGCACCGAAATCGCGATCAAAGGCCTGGAAACCCCAGACGCCGACAAAAAAACCCTGGTAGTCACGCCGGCCGCGCCACTGGCCGCCGGCAACTACAAAGTGGTGTGGAATGCGGTGTCAGTCGACACTCACAAGAGCAACGGTGAATACAGCTTCAAGGTCGGCCAATAACCCATGGCGACCCTGCTGGTGCTGTGCCGCTTCCTGCATTTCATCGTCGTGTTGTTGATGTTCGGGGCCTTTGTGTTCAGGCCCTGGCTGTTGGGCGCTGAACCGCACCCCGCGCTGGACCGGCAACTGCACCGCATCACCCGCATGCTGGCCTGGTTGGGGCTGATCTCCGGCGTGGCCTGGCTGTTATTGATTACCGCCAGCATGGCCGGCAGTTGGGAGGCGGCCTTGCAACCGGCGACCGTAAAGTTGGTGCTGGGCAAAACCTTCTTTGGCCAGGTGTGGGTCTGGCATCTGTTGCTGAACCTGTTGCTGGTGATCGTGCTGATCAAACCCTGGCCCGCGCTGCGCCTGCCATTGATCGCCTTGCTGCTGGCGACATTGGCACCCGTCGGCCACGGCGCCATGCTCAATGGGTTGAGCGGGCAGTTGCTGATCCTCAACCAGGTGGTGCACTTGGTGTGCGTCGGCGCCTGGCTCGGTGGGTTGCTGTTGCTGGTGTTGATCCTCAGGCAGCCTGAGCGTTTCGCATTGGAGCCAATCCTCAGGCGCTTCAGCGGCGTGGGTTATGGCTTGGTCGCGGGGTTGCTGGTGACTGGCTTGATCAACGTGCGCGTGCTGACCGGGCAACTGTGGCCCACGCCCTTGTTCAACGGCTTTGCCCTGATTCTGTTGATCAAAGTGCTGCTGGTGCTGGGCATGTTGGCGCTGGCGTTGCTGAACCGGCTACGTATTGAACGATGCGAAGAGCGCCGGGGCAGTTTGAAGGCCAGTGTGATGCTGGAGTGGGTATTGGGTGTTTGCGCGGTCGCCGCCGTTTCGCTGCTTGGCACACTTGCGCCGATGGTCATGGCCAACTAAAAATCTCTGTTGAAATGCAATCCATGGGGGAGCTGGCTTGCCTGCGATGGCCATGGGTATCTGCGCAACTTTTTGTGTTGCGCTAGGGT
>NZ_JBJGXU010000105.1:0-10188 GCF_045447305.1 Pseudomonas sp. D47
CCCTTTTGGTTACTTTTGGCTGGGCCGGCATTCCGGGCTCTTTTCCAAAAGTGACCCGCTGTAAGAGCGGAACCCTACGAAGCCGTTACCGCAGCAACGGATATACACCCAAAACCCAACACCGCCGCCCCCTCAAACCCACCAACGAAACAAATAAAACAACCCCATACTCAGCAGCACAGTCACCAACACACTGCGCGTCCAGAACATCAACGCCACCGCACAAACACCCGCCAACAAATAAGGATTGGCCAGACTCAAATTCAATTTATGGTCCGCGAGAAAAATAATCGGCCCACAGATCGCCGTCAGCATCCCCGGCACCGCAAACCCAAGAAACTCCCGAGCCCCGCGATTAAGCCGCACCGGCAACCGCGGCTCAATAAACACGTAGCGGTTAAAAAACACCACCAGCCCCATGCCCACAATCATCAGGTAAATCATCGCTGCCCTACCCCAAGCCGCTTACAGGCGAACCCCGCGCTCATCCCCAGCACCCCCGAGACCACCACCGCCGACTCCCAGTGCAAGTAACTCAACCACACCGAGCACAACAGCGAAACCGCCACGCACACCACCGTGGGCACATCCCGCACCACCGGCGTGATCAACGCGATAAATGTCGCCGCAATCGAAAACTCCAACCCCAGCTGATCAAGGCCGGGAATGCTCTTGCCAAGCACAATGCCCGCCAAGGTAAACAGGTTCCAAATGATATAAAACGTCAGGCCAACACCCAGTGCATACCAGCGATTGAAAGTCTCACGGTCATAGTGGTTGACCAGCGCAAAAAACTCATCGGTCAACAAAAAACCCAAGCTCATACGCCAGCGCGTATTGAGCGACGACAGCGTGGGGCGCATATGCATGCCGTAGAGCAAATGCTGGGAAGTCAGCAGCAACGTGGTCAGCACAATCGAAATCAGGCTGGCGCCACTCTTAACCATACCGATGGCCACCAACTGCGCGGCACCGGCGAAGACGATGGCGGACAATCCCTGGGCTTGCAGCGGGGTAAATTGCGCATCAATGGCCATGGAACCGGCGAGCAGCCCCCAGGGCGCACAGGCCAGGGACAAGGGGATGACGGCGATGGCGCCGCGACCGAAGGCGTAATGAGGTAAGGCTGTAGGCATGGAGACGGCTCATCGACAGACAGTCGACAAGCATGCCAGCGTCATGCGGGGCTTGTCTTGAACGATCGTGCTCAGGCGAGCTTGACCGACACCTGCTCCACCGAGTCACGCGCCTCGCGCAGCTCATGAGCATCCTGGTTGAGCCGGTGGATGGTATTGAGCAGGCGTTGGCGCAGCACTTCATCGCCGAGTTTTTCGACGGCGCGCATCAAATCAAACGCAGCGGTTTCGTTGTTGTCCGCGACGGAATCGAGGGTCTTGCGCAGGTTGCGAGTGGCACGGGTCACGCGGGTTCTTCCTTCATCAGCAATGGGCAGGCACTTTAGGACATTCGTGTTTCATTTTAATTTCAGTCACTTGTGGTTGATTTAGCGGCATTTGATCCACGTCAAACGAAATCAGGATTTGACCTACATATATGTTTATCCATATATTCGGATAGCCATATATACGAAGACCTCAAAATGCCGGACCTCCTCTCCCCACCCACCCTGTTCAAATGCCTGGCGGATGCTACCCGCGCGCGGTTGACGTTATTGATCCTGCGCGAGGGCGAACTTTGCGTGTGCGAACTGATCCATGCTCTGGACGACAGTCAACCGAAAATCTCCCGCCACCTGGCACATCTGCGCAGTAGCGGGCTGTTGCTGGACCGCCGTCAGGGCCAATGGGTCTATTACCGCATCAATCCGGCACTGCCCGCCTGGGTCACACAGGTGCTGGACACCACCTTGCAAGCCAACCAGCCATGGTTGCAAAACGACGCGCTGCGTCTTGATGCAATGGGCGACAGACCACAACGGGCCAGCACCTGCTGCTGAGCCATCGGAGCGTTTATTCATGCTTGTCGCGATTGCGATTTTTATCTTCACCATCGTGTTGGTCATCTGGCAGCCCAAAGGCTTGGGCGTTGGCTGGAGCGCAACCCTGGGCGCGATCCTGGCCCTGGCCTGTGGCGTGATCAGCGTGGCGGACATCCCGGTGGTGTGGCACATCATCTGGAACGCCACCGGCACCTTTGTCGCGCTGATTATCATCAGCCTGTTGCTCGATGAAGCCGGGTTCTTTGCCTGGACCGCGCTGCACGTGGCGCGCTGGGGCCGTGGGCGTGGCCGGCGCTTGTTTGCGTACATGGTGCTGCTCGGGGCGCTGGTTTCAGCGCTGTTTGCCAACGACGGCGCCGCGTTGATCCTCACGCCCATCGTGATGTCGATGCTGCTGGCGTTGCGCTTTTCCCCGGCGGCGACCCTGGCCTTCGTGATGGGCGCCGGGTTTATCGCGGACACGGCGAGCTTGCCGTTAGTGGTGTCAAACCTGGTGAACATCGTCTCGGCAGATTATTTCAAGATCGGCTTCAACGAATATGCCGCCGTGATGGTGCCGGTCAACTTCGTCAGCGTCGCAGCAACCCTGGCGGTGCTGCTGTGGTTTTTCCGCCGCGATATTCCGCAGACCTACGACCCCGCCGACCTGGAAGAGCCGGCCAGCGCCATTCACGACCGTGCGACGTTTCGCGCCGGTTGGTGGGTGCTCGGTATCTTGCTGGTCGGCTGTTTCGCCTTGGAACCGCTGGGCATTCCCATCAGTGCTATTTCGGCCGCGTGCGCCGTATTACTGCTGGTGATCGCCGCCAAGGGCCACACGATCTCAACGCGCAAAGTACTGAAAGAAGCCCCTTGGCAAATCGTGATCTTTTCCTTGGGCATGTACCTGGTGGTTTACGGCCTGCGTAACGCCGGCCTGACCACCTACCTCGCCACCTGGCTCGACACCTTCGCCACCTATGGCGTGTGGGGCGCAGCCATGGGCACCGGCGTGCTGACGGCGCTGCTGTCGTCGGCGATGAACAACCTGCCGACCGTGCTGATCGGCGCGCTGTCCATCGAGTCCAGCCATGCCGTGGGTGTGGTCAAGGACGCGATGATCTACGCCAATGTCATCGGCAGCGACCTGGGCCCGAAAATCACCCCTATCGGCAGCCTGGCCACCTTGTTGTGGCTGCATATCCTGGCGCGCAAAGGCATCACCATCACCTGGGGTTACTACTTCAAAGTCGGGATTGTGCTGACCTTGCCGGTGTTGTTGATCACCCTGGCCGCCCTCGCCTTGCGTCTGAGCCTCTAAAGGAGCTAACGCCATGAAAGTCCTGTTCATGTGTACCGCCAACAGCTGCCGCAGCATCTTGTCCGAAGCGCTGTTCAACCACCTGGCGCCGCCAGGCTTCGAGGCGATCAGCTCCGGCAGCTTCCCCAAGGGCCAGGTGCTACCGCGCAGCTTGAGTACGTTACAGGCGGCGGGTATCAACACCGACGGCTTATACAGCAAGGGCAATGATGCGTTTGAAGACAGCCCGCCGGACGTGGTCATCACCGTTTGCGACAAGGCTGCCGGCGAGGCATGCCCGGTGTATTTCGGGCCGGCGCTGAAGGCGCATTGGGGGTTGGCAGACCCGTCGGAGGTTAAACGTGACGAGGCCAGTATCGAGGCGGCATTCCAGCTCACCCTGAGCACTATCGCCACCCGCTGCCAAGCATTCTTCGCACTGCCTTTTGCACAGCTCTCCCCCACGTAATTGAAGGCTGAGCTGGACCGCATCGCGCTGCTGTAGTCGTTCCGTCAGGCCGACAACCCCCGTATGCTGGCCGCAGTCCGATTCCACGAGCCTTCCCGATGAGCACCCTTCAACACGCCTGGCTGGGCAACTACGAAGTCAGTAGCACCCACTGCACCGGCCTGACCTTTGCCCGCCACAGCCATGATGAATGCGTGATCGGCGTGAACCTGATCGGTGAAGAAAAGGTCTGGCTCGACCGCCGCGAGTTCGAGGCCGGGCCCGGCAGCATAACCTTGTACAACCCCGGGCAGATTCAGGGCGGCGGCGCGGCGCACGGCGCGCCTTGGCACTTTGTCAGCCTGTACGCCACGGCGGAGCAGTTAGCGGCTGACCTTGGGCTATCCCACGTGGAGTTTGATCACGCGTGTTGCTTTCAGCCTGACTTGGCGCAGCGCCTGGCGGCGGCAATCAAAGGTGCCTTGAGCGCCGATGCATGGCTACGCGAACGCAATGAAGAAGCCTTGGTGCTGCTGCTGGGTGAGGTGGTCGGCGTCAGCGGTGTGCGCCTGGCAGGCAGCCCGAAAACCAGCAAAAGCCTGATCAGCCGCGCCCAGGAATTACTCGCCTCGCAGCTACACCAGTCGCCACCGCTGGACCAACTGGGTGATGAACTGGGCCTGTCCAAATTCCACCTGTTGCGCGCCTTCCAGAAAGAAACCGGGCTAAGCCCCAGGCAATGGGCCATGCAACTGCGCACCTGTCGCGCCAAGGGGCTTTTGCGCAGCGGTGTCTCGGCCAGCGACGTCGCGCATGACCTGGGCTTTGCCAACCAGAGCCACCTCAACCGGCACTTCCGCGCCGCCTATGGCATCACCCCTGGCCGCTATCAACGCGTATTGAAACGTTGAAAGCGCAATCTGGTTCAAGACGCCTACTCCACACGCCCGCACACTGCCCGCTTCTCTTGAAGGAACGCGGGCATGTTGACGATCTTTTTTTACGCGCTGGTATTCGGTTTTGTGTTTTGCCTCTCGCCCGGCGCAGTGCTGGCCGAGACGTTGCGCCGAGGCTTGCTCCAGGGCTTTACCCCGGCCTTGCTGGTGCAGATCGGCTCGCTGGTGGGCGACGCCGTGTGGGCGGTGATCGGCCTCACCGGCATTGCCCTGCTGATTGCGCATGATGCCGTGCGCGTACCACTGACCATCGTGTGCGCGCTGTACCTGGCCTGGCTGGGCGTGCGCAGCCTGATCGACGCCTGGCACTTGCCCGTAGCGGACACCGCGCCGGCCCGCTGCGGGCAAAACGCGCTGGCGGTGGGCGCGGCCATTTCCCTGGCCAACCCGAAGAACATTGTTTATTGGGGCGCGCTGGGCAGCGCGTTGTCGGGCATCGTCGGCGCCACGCCCAGCCATGCGCAAACGTTGATGTTTTTTGCAGGCTTTATGCTGGCGTCGGTGCTGTCATGTTTTCTGATTGCCGCACTGGTCAACCTGCTACGCAAGAACGCCTCACCGCTGTGGCAGCGCATCAGTTATGGCGTGTGTGGTCTGGTATTGATGTATCTGGCTGTTCTGGCAGCACAGGGTGTATGAAGTTATATATCCAGTAACTTTCCGAGCGGCTTATCTGAATGAACTCTGAACACGGGTTAATTTAATTAATCATGCATTGACATTTTGTAACCATCTGAGTAGATTGCCCCTGCCCACAACTGGGGCCTTTTTTAAACCTCACAAAAGAAGCCAATGGACACAGTATCTAGTCGCTGTCCGAGCACCGCTAATGCGGGCATCGGGCGCCAAACCCAGAATATGACAGGACTCGCCTTCCAGGTCCGGTAAGCTGCGCTAGAGCTTGATGCTCCACCGTAACTGCCTCACCGGTCGCCCGTCCGGTCCCGAGGTGTGTTATGACCTTCCAACTCTTAGTTTTGCCTGATGTACGTACGCTAGCCGCAGCCCTGCGCGCCAAGCTGTGCCGCGAGCCCGTAGGTTTTTCGCCTACTCGTTCCGCCTTTGCTGCACCTTCCCCCCAAGTGCGTCCGGCTCCCCCGCTGGCGCACTGGCGTATCTGCCCTGCCAGCGGCCAACTGCTGCAGCACTGGGACCACGCCGACCCTCAAGACCCGCAGAGACCTAAGGTTTCCACACTGGCTCAAGCGAGCCTGTTGCTCGGTTTTTACCTGAGCACTCGCGCCGCTTAAACCGGCTGGAAACAGCAACTTTCTGATTAATAGTCTGGAGTTCTTTATGAACAAGTCCAGTAGTAGCCCGCTGCGCGTTAGTTAACTAACGTGCGTCTGGCGGGCGCTGTAGAAGTTATGTGAACACCTTATTTAAACCGATCGCGAAGTCCGCGGCTCGGCATGCTTTCGCTCGCCTGTATTCAGGTAAGTACCGGGTATGTTTTGTCGAGAATTGGCGACAGGAGTACAGACAATGAGCGCCGTAAAAAACACGCCTCTGCACAAGAAAAATGGCACCGACGCCGACACCAAACTGTCGATGCGTGCCGCCCGTGAAGCCCAGAACGGCCTACAGGCCACCCTCGCCAATGTGCGAGCCACCCAGGACGGTTTGACCGAGCTGGACGCCTCGGCACGTCTGCAGCGCGAAGGCTACAACGAGGTGGCCCATGACAAGCCGCCTCACGCCATCGTCCAGTTCCTGCAGGCACTGAACAACCCCTTCATCTACGTACTGCTGACCCTGGCCGGCATCAGCTTTATCACGGACTACTGGCTGCCCTTGCAGGCTGGTGAAGAAGTCGACCTGACCAAAGTCATCATCATCATGACCATGGTGCTGCTCAGCAGCCTGCTGCGCTTCTGGCAGGAGCACCGCTCGGCCAAATCCGCCGAAGCGCTGAAAGCCATGGTGCGCACCACCGCCACGGTGCTGCGCCGTGAGCAAGTCGGCGCCCAGCCAACGCTGCGCGAAGTACCGATGCGCGACCTGGTCGCCGGCGACATCGTGCAACTGTCGGCCGGCGACATGATCCCGGCCGATATCCGCCTGATCGAGTCGCGTGACCTGTTTATCAGCCAGGCCGTGCTGACTGGCGAAGCCTTGCCGGTCGAGAAATACGACACCCTCGGTGACGTCACACAAAAGTCTGCCTCTTCGCTGGCAGCCGACCAAGGCAACCTGCTCGACCTGCCGAACATCTGCTTCATGGGCACCAACGTGGTCAGCGGCCGCGCCAAGGCCGTAGTGGTCGCCACCGGGCCACGCACTTACTTTGGCTCGCTGGCCAAGGCCATTGTCGGCTCGCGGGTGCAGACCGCGTTCGACCGTGGGGTGAACAGCGTCAGCTGGCTGTTGATTCGCTTCATGCTGGTGATGGTGCCGATCGTGTTCCTGCTCAATGGCTTCTCCAAAGGCGACTGGGGCGATGCGTTCCTGTTTGCCCTGGCGGTGGCCGTGGGCCTGACCCCGGAAATGCTGCCAATGATCGTCAGCGCCAACCTGGCCAAGGGCGCCACCGCCATGGCCAAGCGCAAAGTGGTGGTCAAACGCCTGAATGCGATCCAGAACTTCGGCTCAATGGACGTGCTGTGCACCGACAAGACCGGCACCCTGACCCAAGACAAAATCATCCTCGAACACCACGTCAACGCCTTTGGCCAACGTGATGATGCGGTGCTGTCCCTGGCCTGGCTGAACAGCTACCACCAGAGCGGCATGAAGAACCTGATGGACCAGGCCGTGGTGCAGTTCTCGGAACACAACCCCAAGTTCCAGCTGCCATTTGCCTACAGCAAGGTCGATGAATTGCCGTTCGACTTTGTACGCCGTCGCCTGTCGATCGTGGTCAAGGATGCTTCCGGCGACCAGTTGCTGGTGTGCAAGGGCGCCGTGGAAGAGATGCTCAGCATTTCCACCCACGTGATAGAGGATGGCGCTGCAGTGCCGCTGGATGATCGTCGCCGTGACGAGTTGTTGGCACTGGCGAACGACTACAACGAAGATGGTTTCCGTGTACTGGTGGTCGCCACCCGCAACATCCCTAAATCCCTGGCTCGCCAGCAATACACCACCGCCGATGAGCGCAACCTGGTCATCCAGGGCTTCCTGACTTTCCTTGATCCACCAAAGGAAACCGCAGGCCCGGCGATTGCTGCACTGCAACAAATCGGCGTGGCGGTGAAAGTGTTGACCGGCGACAACGCCGTGGTCACCAGCAAGATCTGCCGCCAAGTCGGCCTTGAACCTGGCCAGCCACTGTTGGGCGTAGAAATCGAAGCGATGGACGACGCCACCCTGATGCGCCGCGTGGAAGAGCGCACGGTGTTTGCCAAGCTCACGCCGCTGCAGAAATCCCGGGTGCTCAAGGCGCTGCAAGCCAACGGCCACACCGTGGGCTTCCTGGGTGACGGCATCAACGATGCGCCGGCGCTGCGCGATGCCGACGTGGGTATCTCGGTGGACAGCGGCACCGACATCGCCAAGGAATCGGCCGACATCATCCTCTTGGAAAAGAGCCTGATGGTGCTGGAAGAAGGCGTGCTCAAAGGCCGCGAAACCTTCGGTAATATCATGAAGTACCTGAACATGACCGCCAGTTCCAACTTCGGCAACGTGTTCTCGGTGCTGGTGGCCAGTGCGTTCATTCCGTTCATGCCGATGCTGGCGATCCACCTGCTGCTGCAAAACCTGATGTACGACATCTCCCAGCTGGCCTTGCCGTGGGACAAGATGGACAAAGAATACCTGGCCAAACCGCGTAAGTGGGATGCGAAAAACATTGGCCGCTTCATGATCTGGATCGGGCCAACCTCGTCGATCTTCGACATCACCACCTTTGCGCTGATGTGGTACGTGTTCAGCGCCAACAGCGTGGAAATGCAGACCCTGTTCCAGTCCGGCTGGTTTATCGAAGGGCTGTTGTCGCAAACCTTAGTGGTGCACATGTTGCGCACTCGCAAGATCCCGTTCTTCCAGAGCACGGCCGCCTGGCCGGTGCTGATGATGACCGCCATCGTCATCGGGCTGGGGATCTACGTACCGTTCTCGCCGCTGGGCACCCTGGTCGGCCTGGAGCCGCTGCCGCTGGCGTACTTCCCATGGCTGGTCGGCACCCTGCTCGCCTACTGCTGCGTGGCCCAACTGATGAAAACGATCTACATCCGCCGCTTCAAGCAGTGGTACTGATCACCCGCCTCTGAAAACGGTGGCCGTCGCCCGGCGGCCACCGTGCAACACAAGGATTCAACTATGCGCGTCTTGATCTGTGCAGGTCGTCATTACGCCGACACCAAAAAGTCCCGCCAAGTGCTGGACGCTTACCACCGCCTGCGCCCGGTGCAGGTATTGATTCACGGCGGCAACCAGTTCCTGGGCAGTGACGTTGAGGAGTGGGCACGGGAAATCGGCATCGACGTGGTGCGTTACCCGCCCAATTGGCAACGCCACGGCAAGCAGGCGGAACGCCAGCGCAACCATTTCATGCTGACCGACAGCCGCCCCGACGTAATCATCGCCCTGCCAGGTGGTGACGACACCTCGGAGCTGGTCTGCCAAGCCAAAGCCAGCGGCATTTCGGTGCTGATTGTAGAAAGCTGAATTCAAGCGAGGTGCATCATGCACAAAAAACACACCCCTGCCCGTCTGGACGGGTTTGCCAAATACCGCGCACGTCACTATCGCGACGCTCGCCACACCTTGTTGCTGTTACCGCCGGCCAAGCGGCGCGCGCTGCAACGTAACTTGACCTTTATCGGCGTGACCCTGGGCCTTGTGTTGCTCATCGCGCTGCTTTCCAAGGCCCATGCAGCCGGTGGTGCTTATGTGGTCGACGACGGCGCCGTCAACGCCCCGGGAGAATGCAATATGGACGCCTGGTACAGCGCCAATCGGCATCAAGGCAACGTCCATAACCAAACCTTGAACCCGGCCTGCACCTTCAGCGCACTGCCTTCGGTGCAATGGAGCGCCGCACTGTCGCGCGCCAGCAACGCCGGCGAGGCCGAGACCCAAGTCAGCCCGCAAGTGAAGGCGCAAGTGTGGTCGCGGGATGACTTGGGGCTGCAGATGGCGGTGGCAGCGACTTCGCATTTTGCGCTGGATCGCCAACACGCGTTTGACGGCGCGGACCTGAACATTCCGTTGACCTGGCAACCCCTCGAAGCGCTGCGCCTGAACGTGAATGCTGGCTGGACACACGCCTACAACGGCGGTGAGCAAAATCACCGCCTGACCTGGGGAACCGGGTTCGAATACCAGGTTGCGGATGCGCTGACACTGATTGGCGAGCGCTACGGCCAGGAAGGCGGCGACCAGGCATGGCAGGCCGGGCCGCGATTGCATGTCGGCCAGTTGGTTGATGTGGACTTGGTAGTTGGGCAAAGCCTGAATGGGGACCGTAACCGGTGGTTGACTACGGGGGCTACGGTGCGTTTCTAAGGCAGCGGCCTGATAGTGGAGACTGGACTCAATTCAATGTGGGAGCGGGCTTGCTCGCGAAGGCGGTGGAACAGTTACACATGAGCTGACTGAC
>NZ_JBJGXU010000106.1:0-10070 GCF_045447305.1 Pseudomonas sp. D47
ATTATGCGAACCGTCCTATACAGGACTGGGGGGCTCTGGAGGCTGCTTTTCACCAGGTGATCAGGTGTTGCTAGTAGCAACACGGCTTCAGAACGATGGCTTCTGTCCTTCGTCATCTGCGTCGATACGAATTTTGGCGCGTGCAACAACGGCCATCGCTTCGGCAATGAAAGCCACGTCACCGGTTTCGTAAGCATCAGCCAAAAAGATAGCTATGGTCTCTGAATCAACCAGCGAGTCCGCAGGATCATAATCATGTGTGCAACTACCGACAGGGATTGGCTCTGAAGAGCCATCGGGATAGCGGAACACCCATTTACCGTTGATTTGTTCTGCATGGGGCAAGCCGAGCTGGTCAGCTTTATTCGCAGCTTTCGCAGTGGCAGCAGCCATTATCTCCGAAACTTTATCGAGACCAATTTCTTCAAATAGCGATTGAGCCATGGCAACTCCCATTTATCAGGTTGGAGCTATTGAGGTTACTTCAGCTCTGTCATTGGATGACCTCGGGAGAAATCCGTTCAAGTCGCCAAGCCTCCTGGAACATGGCTTTTAACGCAATCTGATGCTCTTTGGTGAAGCTGGAGGTTCCTTTGCGCAGGTAGGGATTTCGCCAATGCTCGTTGCGTAACAACTGATGATATGAGACTTCCTGAGCGGTAATCGTGGGCCGATCCGTGCCATAAATAAAGCCCGTTTTAAGTCCAAGGTTGAAGCGGTTGGAAATGATCCAGGATGAGTCTGTAATAGACTCGACCGCTTCCGACAAGGCAGCACACGCGCCACGGAAATGGGGAGCCGAAAGCCCCGCAGCCGCAATTGACTGAATAGCTTCAGCCTTAATCAAGGTGGCCAACGCTTTCTGCTTTTCAGTTCCCTGCATATTCATACTCTACATATTCCATTACATTATAACTAAACTAAATAATTCTTTAGTTTAGTTATAACGAGATACTCAGCTTTTCACGGTGAAAAGCCGGTTGAACGCCAGAAGGATCGTTCTGAAATTTAGCTGCTAAATCGACAAGGTGTCGAGCCAGAACTACGTCGAATCAAGCCCGTGCTAGCATCCAATGAAGCACAGCTAAAGGCAGCAATGATGAGCCAACAAAGCCAGCCGGAAAGTAGTTTCGCTGAAATCATGGACGGCAAGAAGAAACGCCGCGAGGCGTTAATGCTTGCTGTTAGCGTCGCGGCGCCGTCTGACATTGAAGGCCCGTCCCAACGCCTAAAAGAAGTGATGCGAAAACCAGACGACGAAAAGCGCCGTCAACGCCTCCCTCCTCCCCTATTTACCCTATGAATGTACCCGTAGGAGTGGTCAAGTCCTCGCGCTGACGCGCTGCGGGCATGCCCGCTCCTACGGGTTCTGACTGCGTGAAGCGCCCTGCCCTCACATCCTCATCATCTGGATAACCAATAAGATTTCCGACTTGCTCGACTCAGTAACCTTGGAACGGAAAATAGACGGCAGGAAAGATAGGCCAGTTTGCGTTTCTGAGGTTTTTTCCTCGGTCAATCCACCCAAAATGACCACCTCGGCGTTACGCATCTGCACGTTTGTCGTCAATTGCCGCTTGGTCAAAGTCGGGCTTCCATTCACACCGGTAGTGGTCTGAACGAAGTTGGAAAGCTGCTGATCAATAGTGAGATCGACAACAGCCTGGCGCACCTGGGGGGTGATGGTAAAAATCACCCCAGAGTTACGATATTCGACCGATTGGACAGCTTGGCCAGCACCTTGGGGATACGACAAGGCACCCAGCACCGGCACTTCTGCACCGACGTTTATCGTCGCTTCTTTACCTGATCGCACACGCAAACTCGGCTGACTTACCACCTTAAAACGCGAGTCGGACGACAGAGTCGACAGAACAGCATTGAAGTCGCCGGTACTAATGCTGACGGAGTTATCCAGAGGATTACCGGCCAAGTTGATCGATACTTTGCCCTTGAGCAACGAGGCCGCTAGGGAAAAAGCGGAACCGTCACGGTCGCCGGTTTGAACCTCATAAACTGCACTACGCAACATCACTTCACCCATCTCGATATCAATCTGGGGCAACAACGAACGCAGGTTGGCAATTTCGACCTTTGTGCCGACAAAAACCAGTTGATCAGCGTCACGATTTAACAGGCTAGCAGCCGACCCACGCGGAGCAGATCCGGTCATCGGTGTTTGACCTGGAACAGAAATACCGCGATCAACACCAAACTTACCCTGGAACAACGGCGCGAGCGTTTCGGACAAATAGGTCACGTCGCGGTAAAGCGGTCGGTACAGAAAATATTCACCTGGTGGAGGTGCCGGCTCTTTTTTCGGCATGACATGCTCGACGCCGTTGCGCTGAATCACCGAGTAGCCAAAAGCATCAAGAAGGCGGACGAAATCGGCACGTACCTGGACGGCGGAACCCTGAACACGCAACGAGACAGGCCGACCGTCCTCGAGCACTTCCGGCGACAGGATGTAGGGCTTACGAAAGGCATCGGCATAGAAAATTTGAGCCACTTGGCCAATCGGCAAGCCGGTCAGGTCGAACTGATACGGCGCCTGCTTATCGGCGGCAATCGCAGAAAATGACAACAGGCACAGCAACAAAAACCGGATCATGGATTTTTACCAGGGAGAGGAACGGAAGACGTGGCCGGAGGCTTACCACCGCTGAAGGTGCTGACGCGCTGGCCGTCCAGTTGACCAGTCATGACGCGGCCTGAATTCTGGAAATTGCTCGGATGCTCATAACGAATCACGCCGTCAGTGTTCACCAGGACAACTTGCCGCTGACCATCAACGACAATTTCCCCAGCAATACGCCATTCAGGGGAAAGCATCTGAGAAGGAGCAGGAGGCGCAATATTGGGCGCTGGCTGCGCAGCGCTTGCGGGTGGCTGAACGACCGTAGCGGGAGCAGCGCCGCGGTTGAAGAAGTGCAGGACACCCCAGACCGACCCGACACCGCCGAAAACAATCATGAACAGGAAAAACCAGACCTTCGGATTTTTCAAAATGTTCTGTCGGTCATCCACCTGGACTTCTTTGCCGTGACCGCCTGAGTACGACGAATAGAGCGGGAAAATCTCCGGGTCATACTTTTTATTCATCACGTCAACACGTGCTTTGGCCGTCTGTTTCCAGCCCTCCCACATCTCAACCCGGTAGATTTTATTCAAACCCAACGACTTAATTTTGGTGGTACGAAACGACAGCTCGACCACTGTTTTCAAGATGCGGTGAAGGTCGGAAATGTCCTGAACCATAAGCACCAGGTCACAGGTCACACCAGTTTCAGCGTGGGCATAGTGACGATGCTCGCGGAAGAAAATCCGATGTTCGGTGCCGATCTTCGAATCAGAACCCCAGAATCGCCAAGCCTCGTCAATGCAGATCAAATCACCAGGCTGGCAGAACGTGTCCACCGGCTGGCCGTGGGGCAAAAAATCAGCCTTGAAAACGTCTTCGTTTTGGCAGTGCACCACCTCGCCGAGTTTTTCCAGGGCAATGCCCTGCTTCTCATTGATGTATGCACGGATGGCATCAGAGTCGATGCCGTCGACGTTTGTCACAACACGGCGACCTTTCGCGACCGCTGGAACGATAACGGAGACGACACACTCGAAACTTTTGCCAGACCCCATCAGCCCGGTATAGGCGTTGATAGGCATTAGCCGATTACCGGGATTCGACGGATCAGAAAGCGCGTGACCAATGCAGCGATCAGCAAAGGCACGCCGTTAGAAAATGCAAACAGGTCGAGGAAATACCACGTTGCCGCACTGAAACCACCAAACGCCGAAGTCAGACCGGCTCCAGTCGGAAGCCATGAAGCCATGACCCCAACCAACTCAGCGACGATCCAGTACAGAGCGACCATCACCACGAACTTGACCAGAACGCCACGAACCAACCAACCCAGCAGCGCGTTACCCGCAGAAAGCAAAATGCCGAACATAAATCACCTCACGCCGAAAGAACGATAAACAGAGCCGCGATGATCCAAGCGACCAAACTGCCGTTATAGAGCTGGCCGCGCACACCTTCAAAAAGGGTGCACTGGGCATCCATACGAACGTGGGTATGCAGCACGGCGATATCGAATTCAGGCTTCGGGCATTCGCCCTGGTGCGATGGAACCTGAAAGTTTTTGAGGTCAGGCATCAGGCCAGTGATGGGTGCAAGGATCTGCGCACCGGTCGGTGTCGGTTCAAGCGTCGGAGAACCAATACCAGGATCAGAACCCAAGTTGACTTGCGAACCGGTACCAGGATTAACCGGGTTCACAGCTTCACCCGGCTTAGGCAGCGTAAACGGCGGATTCGATGGGCTCGTGCCGGTCGATCCGTTCGGAAACGGCGTCACGAAATCACCAACCGAAGGCCACGAACCAGGATTGGAACTCTGCCAAGCGGCAGCATCCGCAGCAGTGATCGGGTCGTTGTAGGAGTAAGGCAACCCCTGATAGCCGGGAGCTTGAGCCGCTTTTTCCCACGCCTGATTGGCGATACCAGCAACCAAAGCCGGATTGAGCGCTTTGGCCTTTTCTCCATCGCTCAACTGATCGATAGCGGACTGCATGCTCATAGCGCCAGTTTTGCCACCGGTTCCATTGCCAGTATCGGGAGCAGGAAAAATACCAACACCATTTTTGTAAGAGCCGGTAGATGAAGCGTAAGGGCTGCCGGAATTATGCCAAGCCGGATTGGTATCAACAGTGAAGTTAGGGGGCAACCAACTAGCAGTACCCACGGAGGTGCATTGCACTTGAGTGTAATCAAGCGTCGAAGTGGGCTTGGAACATTGAATTTTAGAAACGGTTACACCATCGGCCCAACTGGAGTTAACCGCGCCTTCTGGAGTCGAGGCGTAGGAATAGTTTGTAGACCAGTAAGGTCCACCAAGAACGAGCGGACCAGGTGCAGAAGTAGAACCTTCCGCTACCACCACATTGACTTGCGAAGAATCAGAACCGAACAGCCATTGCGTTATTCCGTCATAGGCCAAAGTCACGGCATAACCTACGGCAGCAGCAACACCGGCAGCGACCATTGCAGTTACCCAAGCCGGAGCCGTAATAGTGCCAACAACAATTGCGGCAGCACCCGCACCGGCAGCAACTGAAATAATATTGCCGGAAGTTTGAATGGTTGCAGCAAATCGAGGGTCGTTAGCCGCAAAACCACGATTAACTAACTTCTGCTCGATGACACCACTAACCGCATTACTTACTTTTACAGGCGCGTAAGCAGCAGCCGAAGCGAAGAAAGGGAGAAACATGAGCGCGAAAAAAATAACCTTCTTCGCAACAAACAACAGAAAGAACCTTTTCATACTTCATTATCCGCAAAACCAGTGATTACCGCCCAGGCACACATAAGGCCGAAGACGAACATGAGTAAATACCAAGCATCATTGGTGGTCATGCACATTAACTCCGACGATAAAAGGCGTTTTTTGACTGGGCGTTTTCACTTATTCAACTTCCTGAAGGCGAAAAAAAGGGGCACGCCGAAGCAATGCCCCTACAGAGTTGCGATCAGCGACCGCGGATCATACCCAGAACCATCGAAGCGGCTTTAGAAGTTGCATAGATGGTCGCCAGAACAGCACCAATAGCCAGAATGCCTGCGACAACATCAGCGGCAGTAAAAGCACCGGTAATGGTGGTCAAATCAATAGCAGCGGAGGCAGCTTGCGAAGCAGTAGCCGCAACGACACCGGCAGTTACAACGGAAGCGGACAGCAGTTGTTTCAGTTTCATAGTTGTTACCCTTTCTTAATAACCGGCATCCGGCCGGTACGGCTTTCCTCACCGATGACGTATGAGGTTCAAGACGGTGCCCACACCGCGAGATATCAGCCAAAAAAGCAGCGTTGTACCGAACGCAAACGACCAAAAGGCAAATGCCTGGGTGTAATCGAACGGCGCAGCAGCGGCTTGAACGGAAGCAAACTCAGACGGTGTTAGCAAGACAAATGCAGAACATATGGTTTCTTTGGTGGACATCACAAAGCCGTTTGCATCTAAAAGCGTACAAACTGCCATGCTTATTTATACCGCTTTAGATACAGGCGCATGTGTTGAAGCAGAGTTGACTCGGCGTGCTTGACGCGGATCAACATCAAAAGTCAAACGGCCATCGCGAACATCTGCAATAACGTCGCACTCATAAGTACCAGGCTGCGGGACTTGGCTTGGCAGCTCGGCATAAAAGGAAGCTTTCTGAGGGTACGGAACATTTGGAAGATGAACATATGCTTCATACATGCAGTAAGGCTTCCCAGACTTCGAAGCCGTGCCAGTACGATTAATACCGGTAACCTCAACAAGAATTACATTCGACATAGTATTGCCCTCATTACAGTGTTGGAAGTCGGGAGCTTATGCCCGGCTTGCGATAGGCCCAACTGGGCGCTGTGGTTTCAGGATTGCGCCTGAAAGTTAAAAACTGTCGGTGATTGCGTTGACGGGTCACGGCTTGAGCCGCGAAGTCAGACAGAATAGTTCGCATAACGTCGTTAGCGATGCTTTTAATGAGTGCTTCATCAGTAATGTGATTACGAATATCAGATTCGACATTCCAGCGCAGAACTTGAAACTGCTTCTTGTCCATTAGAAACCCATCCATTCGGCAACACAGATTGTTCCTGTTTCTTGACGCTCTACGAACCAAATACGCTCTGGTTTAACGCCCTGCTCTTTTCGGGCCTCGACGGCCTTGAGCGTTTGTTCGACCTGCTGAGCAAGAACAGGATTGATGAAAGAAGTACGGACTTGCTGCTGTTCAGCCAAACGGCGCCGTTGCCCGCTTGTAAGTTGGACACCTTGAAAGCTGACCGTTCTCATGCTGCAACTCGTTGCAGGTGATTAGGCCGCTTGTACCAAGTTGGGGGTGCAATTCCTTTGACGGGATTAATTTCCCGCATTTCGCGAATAAACACGGTGCTGAAGGTTTTAAGGTCGCATGCGTTACGAATATTGATGCCAATACGATTGAGACGTGCCGCATGAACCCTAACCTGATTTTTCGTGAAATCTAGTTCTTGCCCGGTCATCCAAAGATGGGCATACCACGCTGTCGTATTAGCTGCTTTTGTGGAATCCACAATATTCTCTAGTACAAGCTGTTGCGAAATGCTGGCAATGTCCATCTTTGTCACCTTCAGGCGTTGGTCTACGCTCAAAAACTCATTGTGTAGAGTTTGATATTTGCCTTCATCAAAGAGGCCCCAGAAACATAGCTTTTCACGGCTTAGATATTCATTCTTAAGCTCTTGCTCTAAGCGGACAATGCCTGTTTCTGCGGCATAGTTATAAATGTCCTGAGCATACTTAAACTCTGGGGATGCTTCCCCGAACGCTTTTTTAACTTTCGGAAGATGCTTATCCAGTATTTCAAACGACTTGTCGTAAGCCTTTCTGTACTGGAGGCGTGCGCCCTTCCCGCTTCCTGATGTTGTCCAATCAACAGACCGGCCATTTGGAAACAGTCGGCCTATTGAGTGGCCAATTCGTTGACTCGCGAGGCCACGCAGATAAGCGGTCTCATTGCCCTTCCCTACCGATATGTTGGTGGTCAGGTCAATTCGGTGAATCGAACAACCATCGGCCCACAAGTGAGAGCTTTTTGCTCCTGACTCACCCTGGCGAATCTCAAAACGCGTGCATTTCGTAAACGGAGGCAACCCGTACTCAGCAAGAAGCTCGTTGTAAACGGTGATGCATTGCTCAACCGTCTCAAAGCCCCAAAGGTTGTCATGCCGATTCATCCTCGACGGGTTCCCGTCCACCGTCACCTTGCGGCCCTGAATCTGAATCTGAACCCGGGAACTGTGACTACCCTCATGCTTGAAGCTGGGTTGCCGACTGCTCAAAACCTCACCTGTAATGGTGTCGATTGTCTTGGTCACGATGTCGCTCACAACCGGAAGGTCGTGGTCGAATTCCTGTGAAACCTTGAGCCAGTCGATGAACATGCCATTACCTGTCAATATCTGTATTCCAATACAGAACTGGCAGGATTATGAGACCTTGTAATTGTGAAATGCAAGCATAAATGTACCGATATATCGGTACTGTACGAGTATCCAGCGAATAGGATAGGTCACATGAACAACCACTCAGGTGACAGAGCCGTGACCATTGGTGCAAATCTTAAGCGCTACCGAGAGGCGAAGGGCTTAACGCAACAAGCGGTTTGGGAGGCTGCAGGCGTTAGTAAATCGAGTTACACGTCCTACGAGGCAGGTCGTGGAATGCCATCTGCGGACAAGGTTGTAAGCCTTGCACATGTGCTTGGAACCACGACGGACGAACTACTGCTCGACCCGTCTGAAATGTTGGTTTCCCAAGACATGGTTCCTATCCTGAAGCGATTTGAGGCACTGCCGCCAGAGATTCGGCATCAGGCAAAAATTGCCCTAAAAGGTGTGCTTTTCGGATACGAACAGGAAGCCTTAAGGTAGAAAAAGCCAGTCATTCAGGGATGCTGGAAATACGGGATTCCGTACTAAAGTGGGGGTGTAACAGCACCCCCACCCGCTGCAACCAAAACCAATTCAAAAAAAGTGCCGACACCAGGTCAAAGGAGTGAAACGTGAGTTCGGATAGAAATCTGTCATGTCCGCATTGCATGAACAATGTCCCATGGGGAGCGCGCGTATGCCGAGGCTGCCACGCAGAGATTAGCTACGGCACGCCTCCTTTTATCGCTATAACGCTGACAGTGCTTTCAGTCGTAGCGGGCTTCGTAGTAGGAAAGCTGTTTCATGACCTGCTCTCCATCACAAACAGCACAGTCTTATGGATCGTCTGCGGAGCTACCACGCTTCTAGGCTGGTGGTTTTCCTTCAAAAATTGCAGACGTTTTTTTCGTGAGCGCACATGGTTCAAGCGTATCTATAAGACTTAATGACATGGTCAATACCACGACTATTTGACGACAATCGCGGCACCTTCCAGGTAAGAAAACCCATGGCATCGTCACAGAAGCAAGCGAAACGGGCTCAAAGAGCCAAGGAAAAAGCCAAAAAAGCGCGTGTGGTCAGAAACAATATTTCCCGCTACGAGGACTCGCAGATGGTGGAATCAATAGAGACGACAGAAGCAAGCGTGGCCTTGTTCAAGAAGATGAAAGCGGCCCAAGAAAAAAGCCGGGTAGACATGCTTGTGTCCCTGATGCAGGACGAATTTGTAAGCTCCGCAGAAACCGCCCTGGACGCGACTGACATCCAGAGAATCCTTCTCGCGATGTACCACAGATGGAACAACAGCGCTGATCAAATGGTACCTGGGTGGCTGGACGATCCGAAGTTCAAGGAAGACTACGCACAAGCAGCGAAAATCGCTGACAAAGAAGAATATGTAACGGCTTGGGATGAAGAATTAGCGGAGTCATGAAGCCCGTGTTGCGTCACGCAACAGAGCAAAAGCAGTAATTAGGGCGCGAAGTACCAGGTGCGTGATTCTTGGAACGCGACCCGCGAAAGGAACCCCAGTGGTCTAGCGATCGCTGGGGTTTTTCTTTGTCTGAAGATCGGCCGGCGTTGCCGGGTATCGGCGCGGAAAGATCTAGTTTTCACCGTGAAAAATCTTGGCGCCTAATGCCCTTCGGGCAGTCGAGGTTTGCCGACAATGATCTGATTATTTTCGGGTCCGCGAAAATGAAAAACCAGCCCAGCCGGCCCTTACTTACGTACTCAATTACTTACTTCAACCCTTACGTAAGTAAGTAATGAGCCTCGCATAATGGACGTTATGGATAAATTCAGCGCCGGGGCTTCGCTATTATCCCGACGCTAAATTCGTCGATCACGACGGCATAGCTACCATAACGTCACAGAAATTATGCGAACCGTCCTATACAGGACTGGGGGACTCTGGTGGTCAGATTTGAAGCCAGTGCCCCACAAAATAGCTGCTATGAAAATGCCGATACATTCTCTGAACCAAAATCCCCGTCCCTGAGAATTGGCTCAAGAAATTTCTGATACTCCTGCCATGTACCGAAAATCTTAACGTCAGCTGACGGAGCGTCTTGCTCTCCTATCAGCTTGAGCAGGAAAACGCCGC
>NZ_JBJGXU010000107.1:0-9574 GCF_045447305.1 Pseudomonas sp. D47
ATAGCAGCCATTACCGCAGCAACGGATATGTACCCAGCGCCCCCGCGACCACAAAAGAATTCAACCCATAAAAAGATGCGTAGATACCTGTGCTGCGATAGCGGTGAAACTGATACACCGCTATCGCAGGCAAGCCAGCTCCCACAGTGGATTGCATTTCAATTCTGCTCAGGGGCTGTAGTACCCGACCGCCACCATAAAATGCCCGGCCTTGCGCAAGTACGCGTGCTTGTTCTCAACCTTACCTGTCACCGGGTTTTTCCAGCGGTACTTGTACTCACCCTGATCCTGCTCGGCCATTATCTTGAGGATCGGCTCGCCCACCGGCTTGCCATCCGGGTCCTTGATCTTGGCGAAGTCGGTGTTAACCAGGCGCAGGTTGGTGCCATGCGCCACATAGCGCCCGGTATTCAGGTCCACCACAAACACATACAAATCATCTTGCAGAAACCCGCCCTGCAACGCGTTGATCGCCTTGAGCGTGCCGGCTTCATCCTTCATCAGCGCGTTCACCGCCTTGTTGCGCAGCCCACGCGCCTGTTCCGGTGTGGCTCGAGGCAGGTAATAACCGACTGCCAAAATCCGTTCGCCCACGCGCTGATAAAACACATGCTTGTGCTCAACCTTGCCGTCATTCCAGTTCTGCCAGCGGTAGTCGGCCTGCTGGATGCCCTGGCCCTCGGGTACGGCCAGCGCTTGCTTGAACGAGGCTTGCAAGTCCGGCCCGAGCTGCTCGGATACGTCGCGGCCGATCAGCGCGGAGGAGGGCCCGCCGCTGGCCAGCAGCACGCCCTTGGTATCAACCACAAACACATAGCGGTCGTGGTCGATGAAGTCACCTTGGCGACTGAAGGCGGCGAACGCTTTGTCGCCGTTGCTCTGGTAATAGGCCAAAGCCTTTTCCAGTAGGGCCTTGGCGGCCTGTGCGTCCTTATCCTGAGTGGCCGCGTGCACCTGACTGAAACACAACAGCAGCAGCCAGGTGAGTCGGAGCAGTCCTTTCATTACCCATCCCTCAATATTGTAGGTTTGGCAACAGCGTAGACGGTTCTGGCTCAGGGCGCCGCGAGCCACTGATTGACGATGCCGCCGTACACGCCGGTGGCGACGCTCAAGTGCAACCACTGGTCGACGTAGCTTTTCCACGCCACATCATCGCGGGGCAGCAGGAAGGCTTTTTCGCTGTACTGCATCTGCTGTTCAGGGTTGACGGCACACAGCCCAGGCTTAAGCTTTTGCTGGAAGCGCGCTTCGCTGGCGTCGGTGATCATCACGTCGGCTTTGCCCGCCAACAATTCGTCGAAAATCGTCACGTTGTCGTGCAGGCGAATCTGCGCCTGGCCCAGATGAGCGCGGGCAAAGACTTCGTTGGTGCCGCCCGCCGGTTCGATCACCCGCACCTGCGGCTGGTTGATCTGCTCGACGGTCTGGTAGCGCTGTACATCAGCGCAGCGCACCAGCGGAATCTTGCCATCCACGCCCAGGGCCTGGCTGAAGAAGGCTTTTTTCTGGCGTTCCAGCGACACCGAAATACCGCCCACGGCGATGTCGCAGCGTTGGGCCAGGAAGTCCGGCATCAGGGTTTTCCAAGTGGTCGGCACCCAGGTGATTTTCGCATTCAAGCTTTTGGCCAGTGACTCAGCCATGGCAATGTCGATGCCTTCATAACGGCCATCGGCGCGCAGTGACGTGTAGGGCTTGTAGTCGCCGGTGGTGCAGACGGTGAGCGTGCCGCGCTGCAGCACTTCATCCAGGCGCGATGGCGCGGTGTCGGCCAGGGCGGTGGTTGCGATACTCGCCAGTACACACAGGGCTAGGGGCGCTTTCATGTGGTCGAGTCCTTAGGGCATGATCGGGGGCGGTCATTATTTCCAGCAGCGCGCTCAGGTAGCAAGGGTCGCGCAATGTTTAGCCAGTTTGCAACCAAACTCCATTAACCCTGAATTTAACCACCTATCCAGGCGTGTGAGGCTGCCGGGCATCTACCTCATTGTGAATCCTGCATGGACGGTTCCCCCGACACTCACCCCGCGACGCTGCCTGGCGCATTAGTGCCGAGCTGTCCGACGGTTGTCGAGGCACTCCCCTCCGAGCTGGCCTTCTGGGCTTTGTTCCACTGCCGACACGCGCGCCCACCCGATACTGCTCTCCTACGTTGATCTGCCCCATGGATGACGCGCACCTGTGCGCATCTGCCCGGCGGTGCCTGTGCGCCCGCCTGCCGCAAACGTATGAGAATTCCAATGAGTGTTTTTGCCAGCCTGCACGAAGCCCAATCTTTCCTTGAGCAGAACCCGGACGTTGAGATGTTCGAGCTGTTTATCCTCGACAACAACGGCGTGCCACGCGGCAAGTTGCTGCACCGCGATGAGTTGTTGGCGGTGTACGAAAGTGGCCGGCCGTTACCCAGCACCATCCTTGGCCTGACGATTAACGGCGATGACGTGGAAAACTCCGGGCTGGTGTGGGACGTCGGCGATATCGACTGCCGCGCCTACCCGATCAGCGGCAGTTTGCAGCGCATGCCGTGGCGCCTGATCCCGACGGCGGCGGTGCAAGTCAGCATGCACCCTACCGAAGGCCTGCCCGCCACCGTGGCCGACCCCAGGCATTTGCTCGCCAAGGTGATCGACGGCTTAAAGGCCGACGGTTATTACCCGGTGATGGCGGCAGAGCTGGAGTTTTACCTGCTCGACCAGAAGCCCGACAGCAACGGCCGACCGCAACCGGCCCGGGATGTGGACGGTAATCGCCCGCGCTCGACCCAGGTGTATGGCCTGCGCGAACTGGAGCAGATCGAGCCGTTCCTTGCCGACCTTTATAGCGCCTGCAAACTGCAAGGCATCCCGGCGCGCACGGCGATTTCCGAATACGCGCCGGGCCAGGTTGAAATCACCCTGGAACATCGCTTTGATGCGCTGCAAGCCATGGACGAAGCGGTGCGCTATAAACGGCTGGTCAAGGGCGTGGCGCATAAACACGGGATGACTGCGTGTTTCATGGCCAAGCCCTTTGATGACTTGGCGGGCACGGGCATGCACATGCATGTGAGCCTGGCGGACGTCCACGGCAATAACCTGTTCGCCAGCGAGGCTGCCGATGGCACGCCGCTATTGCGTCAGGCGGTGGGCGGTATGCTCAGCACGTTGCTCGATTCGTTGCTGATGTTCTGTCCTAACGCCAATTCCTACCGTCGCTTTCAGGCCAACAGCTATGCGCCGCTGGCCGCCACTTGGGGGGTGGATAACCGCACGGTCAGCTTGCGCGTGCCCGGCGGGCCGGCCAATTCCCGGCACATTGAGCACCGTATCTGTGGTGCCGACGCTAACCCTTACCTGGCGGCCGCTGCGATTCTGGCTGGCATCCACCGGGGTATCCGCGAACAGCGTGACCCTGGTGCTCCGGTGGAGGGCAACGGGTATGCCCAGGCCAAGGAATTGCTGCCGACTGACTGGCTCACCACTTTGCGTGCTCTGGAAGGTTCGAGCTGGGCGCGGGATGCGTTTGGCGGTGAGTTTCTCGGGGTGTACCTGGCGGTGAAACGCGCTGAATATCGCCAGTTTATGGGGGAGGTGGGGGAGCAGGATTGGCGGTGGTATTTGCATCAGGCGTGAGTCTGTGTGGGGGGCGCTGGGGGCATATCCGTTGCTGCAGCAACGGATAGGTACTCAGCGCACCGCCAAACGCGTGCAATCTCAAGTCATTCACGGCTTCGACCTTTTTTTCACGTTGCAGTCGTTAAGCTGCGAATCAAGGTCGTTCACTACCGTTCCACACACATGAGCCCGTGATGTCGTCACCTACTCCATCCTCTATCGAGACTGAATTCGCCGAGCGCTGTGACCGTGAGCATGCCAGGGTCTGCGGCGACACACGCCCGCCAGCGCTGCTCAAGCGCCTAGCGGCCTGGCGCGATGATCGGTTGGTGCGCCAGGCATTGAAGGTGGCCGGCGAGCCGGGGCTGATCCTCGACCTGGCCTGTGGCTCTGGCCGGTTCTGGCCGGTGTTGGCCGAACACATCAACCGGGTGATCCTGGCCTCGGACAACTCCCAGGCCATGCTCGACCACGCGTGCACCCACCATCCGGCGTCATTGCTCAAGCGCGTCAAAACATTCCAGGGCTCGGCGTTTTCCATCGGCCTGTCGGCAAATGCGGTTGACTGCATTTTCTGCCTGGAATTGTTTCGCCATGTACCCAACAGTGACGGGCGTTTGGCGCTGCTGCGCGAGTTCCACCGGGTCAGCCGCGACACGGTGATCGTTTCCGTGAATGCGCATACGCCTGTCGAGGGCGAGTTCCGCCAAGCGGGTTTCAACATACTCAACCATCAGGAATTCCTGCCGGGCTCCAAGCTGTGGCGGGTCTACGTCCTGCGTAAGAGAGGCTAACTCCTGCCTGTCCGACTATTCTTCATCTCTTGTCGGAGTTTTCATGATGGTGTGTGCACTGCGGATGCTCGCAAGGGGCTTTCGCGATATATACTGCGCGCCATTCTTCAAGGGAGAGCCGTGTGGCCATCGATATTCACTGGATCTGCGACAACGATAGCCTCGGCCAGCATTGCGCCGAATGGCAGCAGTTGCCATTCGTCGCCCTCGACACCGAATTCATGCGGGTCGACACCTTTTACCCCATTGCCGGGCTGATCCAGATCGGTGATGGCGTGCGCGCTTACCTGATCGATCCCCTGACCATCGACAACTGGCAACCCTTGGCCGCCTTGCTGGAAAACCCAGCGGTGATCAAGGTGGTGCACGCTTGCAGCGAAGACCTGGAAGTGTTGCTGCGCCTGACCGGCAGCCTGCCGGTGCCGTTGTTCGACACTCAATTGGCGGCGGCTTACTTGAACCTCGGTTTCTCCATGGGCTACTCGCGCCTGGTGCAAGCCGTGCTGGATATCGAGTTGCCCAAGGGTGAGACCCGCTCGGACTGGCTGCAGCGGCCATTGTCCGAGACCCAAGTGAGCTACGCCGCCGAAGACGCGGTGCACTTGGCCGAGGTCTACATCCGCCTGCGCCCGAAGCTGTCAGACGACAAATACGCCTGGGTGCTGGAAGACGGCGCCGAACTGGTGGCCAACCTGCGCCGCGAGGTCGACCCGTACGAGGTGTACCGCGACGCCAAGTTGGCGTGGAAACTGTCCCGCGCCCAGCTCGCCGTGCTGCGTGAGCTGTGCGCCTGGCGCGAGCAGCAAGCCCGCGCCCGTGACCTGCCGCGCAACCGCATCATTCGTGAACACTCGTTGTGGCCCCTGGCCAAATCCCAGCCGGATAACCTCGCCGCGCTGGGCAAAATCGAAGACATGCACCCGCGCACCGTGCGTCAGGATGGCCAGTTTCTGCTGGACCTGATCAAACGTGCCGGCAGCGTGTCCATGGACCAATGGCCACCCGCCGTGGCTGAACCGCTGCCGGTGGACGCCGCCACGCTGATCAAGCAACTGCGTACCTTGGGCCAGGCCGAAGCCGAACGCCTGGACATGGCGCCGGAGCTGATGCTGCGCAAGAAAACCCTCGAAGCCCTGGTTAAAAGCGGCTACCCCGATGGGCCTTATAAATTGCCAGACTCGCTGCGTGGCTGGCGCCGCGAGTTGATGGGCCAAGCGCTGCTCGACAGCCTGGCCACTGCCGGAGAACAGCCTTGAAACGTATTTGCTCCATCTACCGCAGCTTGAAAAAAGACGGGATGTACCTCTACGTGCTGAAAAGTGATGCGCTGGAGCGTGTGCCGGAACCGTTGATGGAAGCCTTCGGCAAGGCCCATCTCGCGTTCGAGATGATCCTGACGCCAGAGCGCAAGCTGTCCCGTGAGGACATCACGGTGGTCCTGGAAAACCTCGACAAGCAGGGCTACCACCTGCAAATGCCACCGGCCGAGGACGAGTACATCGAGCACTTGCCCGAAGAGCTGTTGCGCCGCAACGACCCGATGTGATCGGACAGTGCCCTGCCCAGGGCACATTCTTCAATGCAAACGTATAAGTGGGTGGTGGCCGTAAGGATGCGGGCGGCCGTCTGCAGTGTTTTTGAAAGGTTTGAACCATGCGTGTTCTGATTGCTGAACAGGATTACCCGCTCTACGCTCAATTGCTCAGTGAAGCGGCACCCGACGTCGAGGTGCTGACCAGCGGCGATTCAGCCGAATTGTCGCGCCTGGCCGCCGATTGCCCGGTATGGCTGGGCCAGCCGGATCTGCTCGCCACCTTGTTGCGCCAGGGGCACCAGCCTCAGTGGCTGCAATCGACCTGGGCCGGTGTCACGCCGCTGCTCGCCGATGGCTTGCCCCGCGACTATCGCCTGACCCGCGCGGTCGGCATTTTTGGCCAGGTCATGGCTGAATTCGTCCTCACCTACATGCTCGGCCACGAGCGCGAAGTGCTCGCGCGCCTGGTCAGCCAGGTCGAGCGCAAATGGGACAACCGCATGGGCCAGAGCCTGGCGGGGCGCAAGGCGCTGATCGTCGGCACCGGCGATATCGGCCAAAGCGTTGCCGACTTTCTGCTGCCGTTTGGCGTCAAGCTTTACGGCATCGCCAGCTCCGCGCGTGAGCAGGCGCCGTTTATCGAAGTGGCCGGGCTGGATCAGCTGGGCCGCCTGGTAGGCGAGGTGGATTATGTGATCAACCTGCTGCCGAACACGGCCAACACCCATGACCTGTACGACGCGGCGCTGTTCAAGCAATTCAAGTCGACCGGGTTGTTTATCAACGTTGGGCGTGGCGTGGCCGTGGTCGATGCGGATCTGGTCGAGGCGTTGAAAGAAGGGCATTTGGCTGGCGCTGTAATCGATGTGTGCCGCCAGGAACCCCTGCCGCAACGTCATCCGTTCTGGACCGCCTGGGGTCTGTTGTTGACCGGGCACAGTTCCGCGCCGACCTCGCCGAGCATGATGGTGGAGTTGTTTGTGCAGAACCTGCGGGCTTATCAGGCCAAGGAAGCATTGCGCGGCGAAGTGGATTTCGAGCGCGGTTATTAATGTGGGGGCGGGCTTGCCCGCGATGACGGTGTACCAGCCTGCCATGCAGTGACTGGCCCACTGCTATCGCAGGCAAGCCCGCTCCCACAGGGATTTCAGTAAGGCTTACAGGCTGAAATCACCTTCCGATACCAGCTCGCTCAGCGGCTTGCGCGGGCTTGGCGCTTCACGCCCTTGCAGGTACTCCGGCAAGCTCGACTTGTCCCCCAGCTTGCCCACGGCCACCGCCGCGTGCAGTGCATAACCGGCTGGAATCTTCAGCTCTTTGCGGGTCAGTTCCTGATCGAAACCGGCCATGCCGTGAGTATGCCAGCCGCTGAGGCTGGCTTGCAGCGCCAGGTGGCCCCAGGCCGAACCGGTGTCGAAGGTGTGCCACAGCGCCGGGGTTTCTTCGGTGGCGCCGGGGGCGGTGAAGTCGGTTTTCGAGGCGATGATCACCAGGGCCGAGGCGTGTTGCGCCCAGCCGCGGTTGAATTCATTGAGCAAACCCAGGAAACGCTCCCAGTCCGGCGTGTCACGGCGCGCGTAGAGAAAACGCCATGGCTGCGAGTTGTAAGCCGACGGCGCCCAGCGCGCGGCTTCGAAAAAGCTCAGCAGGGTGTCCTGCGGGATGCTCTCGCCGGTAAAGGCGCGGGGCGACCAGCGTTCGGTGAACTGGGTGTGGATCGGGTAATCGGCAACGCGTGTCATGGGCTGTTCCTGATCGTCAATTCGGCGCTCAAAGCTACTGCGCGGCCACTAGACTGACAAGTGTTGTTACACCGCCAGTCGTAAGCGCTTGGCCCCAGAGGCCGTGGGCACTAGACTGGCGGCCTTTTCACCTACCGATACTGATGTAGAGCCATGGCCGCCAAAGTCGAACCTTTCTGGATACGCAAAACCCTTGATCAGCTCGACCAGGAGGAATGGGAGTCGTTGTGCGACGGCTGTGGCCTGTGCTGCCTGCAAAAGCTTGAGGATGAAGACGACAACAGCGTCTATTACACGCGCATCGCCTGCAAACTGCTGGACCTGAAAACCTGCCAGTGCACCGACTACCCCAACCGCCGCGCCTCGGTGCCCGACTGTATTCAGCTCACCCCGGGCCAGGCCGACCAGTTCAAGTGGCTGCCGCCGACCTGCGGCTACCGCCTGGTCAGCGAGCGCAAGGACCTGCCACTGTGGCACCACTTGGTCTGTGGCGACCGCGATGCCGTGCACCACGAACGCATTTCCCAGTCCGGCCGTATGCTCGCCGAAGGCAGCGTGCCTGAAGATGACTGGGAGGATTACCTGATCTTTCGCGCGGGCTGAAAAAAGGAGTGTGTATGACGGTGGTAACCAAGCTGGCGGCCTCTTTCGTGTTGCTGGCGCTGAGCCTGCCTGCGTGGTGCGCGAAGAAAGTCGACCTGGACTACCACGTCAAACTGCTGCCCCAGAGTGATCAGGCCGAGGTGCGTGTGAGCCTGTCCCAAGGCTCGGCGGTGCGCAGCCTGGACTTCGACCTGGGCCGCGATGGCGACTACAGCGACTTCAAGGCCGATGGCCAATGGAAAGTCACCGGTCACCGTGGGCTGTGGCAGCCCAGCGCCGACAAGGCCAGCCTGACCTACCGAGTGCGCCTCACCCACGCGCGCAAGCCAGGCCTGTATGAAGCGCGGATGACGCCGAGCTGGGCGCTGTTTCGGGGGGAAGACCTGGTGCCGGCTGCACGGCTCGACCAGCAGGACGGCATTGAGCTGGTGTCGCGCCTGATGTTCGAGCTGCCGTCAGGCTGGAAAAGCGTCGAAACCGCCTGGCCGCGTATCGGCAAGAACAAATTCCGTATCGACAATGTTTCCCGCTTGCTCGACCGGCCCACCGGCTGGATGCTCGCCGGCACCCTCGGCAGCCGCCGCGTGCGCCTGGGCGAAACCGAAGTCACCGTGGCCTCGCCCAAGGGCCAGGCCATGCGCCGCATGGATGTGCTGACATTGCTGACGTTCGTTTGGCCGCAGGTTGAGGCGGCGTTCCCGCGTCACCCGGCCAAGCTGCTGGTGGTGGGCGCCAGCGACCCAATGCGCCGTGGCGTGTTCTCGGCGCGCGACTCGATCTACCTCAACAGCCGTACGCCGTTGGTCAGCGAAAATGGCAGCAGTGCATTGATCCGTGAGGTGGTGCAAGCCATCGGCCGTTTCAACGACCACGACACCAGTGATTGGATCAGCGAAGGGCTTGGCGAGTACTACGCCATTGAACTGCTACGCCGCGCGGGCGGGATCACCGATGAGCGCTACGCGGCGATCCAGGCGCGGTTGGCCAAGGAAGGCGCGCAGGTTAGTACTCTGCGTGGCGAACACATCAGTGGTGCGACGGTGGCGCGGGCGGTGGTGGTGTTGCAGGAGCTGGACCGCGAGATCCGTGTGAAGACCCACAACAAGCGCTCGCTGGATGACCTCGCGCAGGCGGTGATGCGGGCGAACAGCATCACCACGGCGGAGTTTGTGCAATTGGCCGAAAGCGTGATCGGCGAGTCGTCGGTGGTGTTGGATACCAAGCTGCTGCGCTGATTTCCATCCATGCGCAAATTAAAAATGGGGGAGGGCTTGTGTGGGAGCTGGCTTGCCTGCGATAGCCATG
>NZ_JBJGXU010000108.1:0-9338 GCF_045447305.1 Pseudomonas sp. D47
GTAGCGGCGCTCGATTACCTGATAACCTGCCCCAAACGGTGGGTGTGGTTGAATTTATCGATGCTGACAGTGATTTGGACTCAATCCCAGATTACGCGGTTGTTTCAAGCGCCCCCCGTGTGAGGGACGACACATGAACGCTTACCGGGAGTACCGAGGCGGATTTTCTCTACGCCACCACTTCATACAGAGTCCGCAAAGCGATCATGCAATTGCACGTATTGAAGAGGTGAGGCAGGACACTATTCGAACCAAAAGCAGTAAGGGGCTCGTTATCCAAGGTCCGAGCGGCGTCGGTAAAAGCTCCTTGATTAGGGAGTATATGAGAAATCAAGTGAGTCCCGACTCAGTAGGCGTACGGCCAATTTTGGTGGTGGAAATGCCCTCCTCTCCGTCCAAGAGAAATCTAGCGACGGCCGTGCTCATTGCTATGAAGGATCCATTCGCCACTGCACGTGGTCATTCCGCCGAACATAAATTCACTCGGATCGTCACGCTGCTTAAAAACCAGGGAACCGAGATGATCATCTTGGATGAGGCGCAGCATTTAGTGGATTACAAAAGGGTAGGGGCATACGAGGCAGCAGACTGGATCAAAAGTCTGATGAACGAGACTGATATCACAGTTGTGCTGGTAGGGCTGAAGAGAACAGATAGCTTGCTCTGGGCTAACGAACAACTTCGCCGACGGTTCTCTGCCAGCATTGATTACGGACGGTATGAGCTAACTGAGGAGACGTGGATGCAATTTGCATCTCTTCTGAAGGCCATCCACAGCTTGTTGCCTGTCACATGTATTAGCTTTCTCTCCAAAGATATGCTTCAGCGCTTTCAACTAGCTTCTTTTGGACTCGTTGATTATCTGATCAAGATTCTGGACCGTGCTGTATGGCTGGCTCAGCTGACGGATGTTGAAGGCATCGATATGGGTGTACTGTCCCAAGCTTTCAAAGACGAGGTATGGAGTCGGGTGGCTAATGAGCGAAATCCGTTCCATGATGATTTTGATTTTCGGCCGTTAGTTTGCGGCCGAGAACCCTTTGAAAACTTTGATAACCCTTCTGCCTGAGAGACTGCCGGGAGCAGCTCCCGGCAGTAATTAATATGTACAACGACTCTTATGTTGGGTTTGTAGCGTGGACGACGTTATCGGTCGACCCTCGTAATCACGCTCAATGATTTGTAAGTAGGTTTGAATTGTCTATGGACATGGTGGAGGTCCTATGTTTGATTTATTGATAAACCCTACACCTATGCACGATGAAAGCTTGATAGGTTTTTTGCACCGTTTAGCTCATAGTAATTGTTTGTCAGGCGGTGAAGTACTTGGGCTGTTCAAAGAAACCAGCGATGACAGTGTCAATGAATGGTTAGACTCAAAACAGAGGCCCTTAAGTTGGAATTTAGTAGCCGAAGAGATTCGTACTCCAAAAGTTACCAATCAGAAGACGTGGTCTGTAGCCTGCTCAAAATACTGCCCTGTTTGTTTAGCTGAGGGACTGTATTGGCGTGAATTGTGGGATCTTACGCTGTATACCACATGTGCTTTTCATCAGGTTGAGCTTTTGTACAACTGTCCAAAATGCAAAGCTCACAGTAGTCCAAAAGTTTTAATAAACAAATGTTGCGATGTTTGTGGATACTCTGTTCAAGATTCTGATCTCCTAAGCTTAACTTCGGATGATCCGAGAGCATGGCTTTCCGTTGAACTTGATCATCGCGTAAGGCTCCCAGACAGCGGGAAAGCTAAAGGCATCGGCGCTCTCACGTACCAGCAACTGCACGATCTGGCTATACGGATTGGTGTAAGGGCTGTGAGTCGAAAACGCTCTATTACTATGAAGGTTCCGGAGGTCGCTTCAGGAGTGGTAGCGCCTGAGTTAGCAAACTCAGCAGGTAGCGTTTTCAGAGGCTGGCCTGAGGCGTTTCACAGCCTGTTGGCTGACCTTATGGAAATTAGGAAATCCCAGATTTCCTGGCAGTTGGTGTCGGCTTTCGGTCCGATTTATAATGACATGTACCTTTCCTTAAACGACTCATGTTTTGATTTTGTTCGACAAGAGTTTGAACGACACATCATCCAGCAATGGCAGGGGCCGCTAGCTAAGAGAAACCGGCGGCTGAGCGAATGCACTTTACTTGAGCATCGTTGGCTCCCCTTCTCCAAAGCTAAGCGGTTAACAGGTCTACCCGAAGCTTTTTTGCGAAGAATGCATTCGTCGGGTGATCTTGAAACCAGAGAGTTTTATTACCCTTGCGGGAAAATCAGTACGGTAGTAGACATCGATCAAGCCCGAAGACTCTCATCGGTACTGAACGAGCCTGTTAATTTGCGGGAGGCTTCTCGGTTACTTTGCCTAAGTAGAAAGCGTGTAGAGCAACTGATATCAACAGGTTTATTAAGAACACTTGGAGGTTCTCCAAAAGCAGGTGAGCAGTGGCTTATTTCTCTCGACTCGATAGTCGATCTAATACCCAATTCATTTTTACCGTTATCTGATAGCGGTTTTATAACGCTATCACAAGTAGCAAAACACTATTTGCCCACGGCGGATGGACTTCCGCAGTTATTAAAAGCAATTCAAGAGGGCGAGGTTCCAGTTTTCTGTAGCGCGCACGCCGAAGCTATAGGTATAGGGAAATGGTTGGTTTCTCCCAATGTGCTGCACCAAAAAGGAATAACTCTGCATGCGTCAAACCAAACTAAAGGATTGTCGATAGCTGAGGCTGCTAAAGCCTTAGGTATGAAGGAGGAAGTAGCATATGCGCTTGTTCGCGCAGGCCGACTTGGAAGTAATGTGGTTCAATGTTCTAGACGATCAGCACATGTCGTCGGTTTGAAAGATTTAGATCATTTTAAGCGAAACTATATTCTATCCCCAGAAATTGGCCAAATTTTGAATACGTCCCCCAAAAGCGTTTGTTTTCGTTTGCGGTTAAAAGGCTTTGAACCCATTGCAGGTCCTAGTCTCTTGAAAGCGCAGTGCCGTCAGAATGTGTGGAGACGGAGCAAAAAATTGACTGCCTATCTCAAGTTAGTAACTAACCCTGGTGGTTAGGTGGTTCGAAATTGGTTTCGATCTTTTGCGCCACGGGAAATGGTTTAAGTAGTTCAGATCGTACCTCTTTTATAGCACCGATCAACGGAGCGAAGTACAGTCTTGGGGCGTCCTTCACAATTGAGAGCAGTTCTGCTGTTAATGCGGATTTCATGGTCCCGTCTCCACAGGTTCTCTTTGCTATGTCTATCATTCCTATGAGTCAGATTCAAGGTTCTATGCCGGCTTCTCATAAATCACAGACGACCGGTGTATGAGAGCCCGTCAAGGTGGTGTTTGTTCTTGGCTGTGTATTCAACCTGTTTGGAAAAAAAGCCATGATTCAGCCTCCTGATAGATGAGACGAGCTAACGCTTACTGATGTTTTTCAAGCGGCACAAAAAAACCCATCGGGAGATGGGCTTTTCTATCAAGTGTCTCCGAGTGGAGGTTTGCACCCACGAATCTCAGAGCTAGCACCTCGAGGTTATTACCCTGTTCAGGCCTAGTCAACTTCAAATAGCTACATCGAGCCCCAGACCAGAATGAGACAATAGAGGTTGCTAGTTTTTTCTAGCGAACCGGGGCGGGTCAAAATGCTAGGCAGTTAATCAACCCCCTATTTGCAGATCTGAGCTTCGCCAGGCCTTGCTTGATGTGGCCTGCGTTTTCCCCAATCGCATATAACGCCCCACGGACATTTTCGCCCATTTCGGTTGATCCTTGCTTCTCGGCGTGGAGCGTTAACTCCATCAGTGCCGCCTCCAGCGCTAGCTGGTTTTGGTACATTCTTTCCAGCAGGTCTGACAATGAGTATTCCACTGATATATTGCCTCCAATTCCCGCGAGCCCCCAGCATAGCAGGGGCTCTGGTTATAATAGGTTAGGTTATACACAGCGTATTTTCTGAGGAGTTGTATGAATACGGAACTAACGGAAGAAGAGATGCGGCTGGCACTATTCGGTAGGTCTGAGCCTCCCGCGCCGCAAACTAAAATACACACGCAAGCCGTTACGGATGTCGTGATGGTTGAACCGATAGAAGCAGTGAGAAAAAGGCAAATCTCGAAAGGCTTTACTCCTAGGCTCAGAGTTACACTGCGCGTCGGAAATGAATTTGAAGGCAAGATGTACGAGATGGTACATGAGGCTGATACGCTGAGCTCCTTGGTTGCGGAGCAAGAAGCTACTATGATAGCCAGAAAGAAATTCAGGTTTGTAGAAATTGTGTCGATCAAATCGATGTAATTGTGGACACAGACTACGTCACGAGCCTGGAGATTAATTCTCGATCGGTTATGACGGGTCACCTTTTCGGCCATTACGTATCGTACTGACGCCTCAGATCATAAGGTACCAACGAATGGTGTCTTTGGCTCGATACCACTACCGTTCTAATCCATGAGATCGATCTGTAGATATCTCGGCAATATTCCGCCTGACCACGCGCTGCGCGTCCTCCCCCAGGCGACCGAGATCGTTCTCTAGGCGCGAGAGATATTTCGCACCGTCGTAGGATTTAACGATGCGCTTGAGAATTCTGGAGACGTCGCCGCACCGATATGCGGTAAGTGCCAGATTCCCAGGTGGCCATGCTGACGATAAGAAAGCGTCGACCAACTCCCGTCGAACGGCCTTACAACGATCCCAATCAAAAAATGGGACAAACTTGAGGAGTTCAGGCACATCGTCGTCCTTCGAAAGCTCCCGGTAAATAATTGGGAACAACGCCGCAATCAATAGTGAGACCGGCTGCTGACGAGCACGCAAAAGCGATGGGATGAGCCTGCCGGCGGCTTCAATGAGTCCAGGTTTATGCAGTTTTTCTGCATCGAAAAAAAGCCTAGCGCAAGCGTCGTAGGCCGCCTCAGTTAGGTCAATGAAATCTCGACCTTGCACCGCGATGGCGATTTCATCAAGCGCATCAATCATGCGTTGACGCACAGCCAAAGGCGCTGATTCAAACACCAAGAGATTGCGACTTGCTACGTCAGCAGTAGTTCCGTACCCCACCCCAACCTTAGCCGCCCATCTACCGTCAAGCCGCGCCTCGAGAATACCGAGCAGCATGTTCAGAGTCGCAGCCTCATCACCTTTGAATCGATTGCGTAGGAGTCTCCCAATAGCTCGTTCGGCGATTTGGAATCGTTGAACACCTTCTATTTTAGGTATGACGGATTGGACAATGCGAATGTAGCTCTCAAGCGGCAGGTTCTCCTGCAATGCCGCGCGCGTCAATGTTTCGATCGCGTCATCCGGAAGTCGCTCGACGATACGCTCGCCGACACTACTATCACCTAGCAACGCCGCGAACTGCTGATCATCTGCAAGCTTGAGAACACCCACCAGAAGCGCTGTGCTTGTTGCTTTTGACAAATGTTTTTCGTTCAGAAGCCAGAGCATGTCCTCCGCAACAGGCTCCATCGATCTCGAGAGTAATGCATCCCTTCGCACTGAGGCCTTGGATTGGACCAACACGTCACGAACCTGTAGTAGGCCTCCTACGTCGCGTGCTCGGATAATCAGAGCTGTACTCATCTGGATGGCCTTGTATCCGTTCGCCTCACCAAGCCTGCGCAACTCTGTAGCAATTACGTGAGCATCAAGCCTGATGAAGAAGGGAAGTGCAGCCGGGAGTTGTCGATCCTCAACCAAACTTGGAAGCAGCATGGCGCCCGCTCTACTTGCGAGCGATTGATCAACCTCTTCAAATATGTCTCCAATCTTACGGATTAACACATCGTCCGCTGCAACTCGATCGGTCAACGGGCCGCCCTGTGCGACAAGACTCGCGAGGACACTCATTGGGGCGTTTGCAAGTAGATGCTCGGTGAGGGGGCGCAGTGCCTTGCCTAACCCCGTGGCTATATTAGGGACGAATGATTCTATTGCCTGTTTGGGATCAGGTTGGAGGAGCAAGCTTATTGCGCCATCGGGTGCAGTCTCGGCGAGATGCTCCACAAGTGCTTCAATCGCGTGTTTCCCGACTGGCATGTTATGTCCCTGCATCTTACGAGCAATGGCACCGACAAAGTCCCAAGCGTCTTTTGCCGACAACGTGCTAGCAGCGTGGCGAGTGGCTTCAGCAAGCCGCGGCTCCAAAGCTTTGACTGCCGCGAAGTTGCTAACCATCCCCGAGTTGGCGATATCTAAAAGACCTAAAGCAGCGGTAGGAGTCTGATGCAGCTTATCGCTAAGCTCTTCCCACAACAGAGCAATACGCAGCGACGCGGCGCTTTGCGCCCCACGATCACCTAACAGACTAAGCTCCCGATCAGACAAAAGCTTCGGCAGGTCCTTCTCAAAAACTCGACTTACAATGGAACTCGTCCAGCGATGCCGATCAGTCTGGGGTAAACGGCCATCCACACGGCGTCCAGGCCAGTCGGAGAACTTAGCCTTGGCATTTGAGGGGGCGAAGACTAGATCAAGATCACGGCCGCCTATCTTTCGAGGCGACAGAGCAAAGGTGGAAAGCGAAAACCGCCGGCGAATATCGGGCCACAGCGACGTGAGTAAGCGAAGAGCAACTAGTTCAGGATCCGGTGCGTCGAAGACCACCACCGGTTTAGCATCCTCTAAGAAAAGCGCTTCGAGTAGTTCACTCCCATTGAAATTAGTCGCAGGACGAAGTCGTTGATCCGCCCGCTGCGGCAACTCCATTCGTACTGCTTGCGCCTCATCTGGTAAGACGTCCGAATCAAGCAATTGGAGGATGGCTAATAGCGGCGCATTGACAGACCAAACCAACGCATCAATCAGTACACTTTTAGTGAGTACGCAACCGGCTCGAGGGACAGTGACATCCTGCCATGTTCTCGCAACAACGTAATGGGTGCCACTAGGCAGTGGATACGCCGATAGGTAAGGCTTGAACTGCTCTTTTGGACGTAACGGACCAGCCACATCGGAGAGACGATCCACAACCGTCTGATCCTCCTTGGGAAGGACAATCGAAGACGCCAGTAGCTGATGGCCCTTGCGGTAGCCGTGGATCTGAATCTCCGCAGTAATCACAGCTTCAAAGCCCTACCGCCCATGCGATGGGAAGGGTGATATCGCTAATTTTAAGCCACTCACCTTCGCTTTCTAACGCAACCCAGCCCCGCCCGTCCGGTCCCGCCTCCAGATAAGCTTGTCGGTAATTACGGTCGCGTTTCAGGTCGCCCCCGACGCTACTGAGACCAAAGATCCGAACATCGAGCGTTTCCAAATCCAAGAGCCGGCCTGCGAGCAGAGGGTACTCTCGTTGCAAATAAGTCAACGGTCCCTGCCGAAAAACAGCTTCATCAATCAGATCCCAAGCCGTGACAACCACGGATAACCGCGGCAGCTCACCATCCTCCCGATCAGCAAGTGAACCTTCAAGGAAGCGAATCAACTCACATAACATGACCTGGGTTGGCAGCCCCTGATCCTCCTCTCCTCCGAGTTTTTCCAGCATTCGGCGCGATGTCACCCAATCGAGGGGACGCACATCTTGGTCGGAGTCAACGCGTACGAAGAGTAAAGCCCCATCAGCACGCGACAGCTCAGCCATCCATTCAGGATCAATCTCGCTTTCGATCACTGCATTACGCCAAAGCTCTCCTGAAATGTCAGGCACGACGATTCGGGCCTGTGGCCCTTCTTCACTGGCTGCGACCACCACCTCGAAATTTCGACGCGCATCGCTGTGTTCGGTACGAGGAGCGAATGCGCCGGAATAAAGGTGATCGGTTATTTCAAGTACGAAATTGATGTCGTCAGGTTGTTCCGCGGCACGTAAAGCACCAGTTCCCAGGTCGAGTGCTCGCCACAGTGGGCCAATGTAATTGGTCTTACCCGAGTCAGGACCGCCAAGAAGTACGATTGATCGGGTCATTGGTCTCTCCTGTAACGTAAGTAGGCGCGGTCCCCGTCGGCAGAGTCAGTTGACCGCCAGAAGACTGATCGTTGGTTCCTTGCTGTAGCCGTTCGATCAATCAAATCGGCCAAACCGAAGCCCGCCGGGATGTCGTCAGGGTGATCAGAAAAGGGCGCAACGCCTATTATCTCAGCCGACGCCCCGCGTCGTGAAAGCTCTGACTGCAATCTGTTGATCACAGTGTCATCTAGGACATGCAAATCGCGGTGAGTTACGACCACCAGCAACCGTGGTTCACGGCCACCCATCATGGTATTCAGACGCTGCGCAAGCTGGCCTACTCGGGTTATCACGCCATGACGTTTTTCGATATCTGCGAGCGAACGACCATCGAGGACAACCCAGATCGCTTCAGCTGACTTCATGAAATCCAGCCGATCCGAACGACCTGTACTGACTAGGGCCTGCGTCCACTCACCGGGCACGTCAGGAAGAGCCAAGTCCACACGTCGTCCGTCCGACGTTCTGACGAGTTTAAGATGAAGGAAACCTGGCCCATGATCGTCAGCAAGCTCAGTATGAACAGTCATTTGCTCCGGCGCAGTTCCATCGTTCCAATCTCGGGCGCCGCGTGCAATCTCCTCGAATGCGGACAAGCTCTTGCTGTCCGCGAACGACCAGCCCTCAAGCTTCGCATGCGAGACAAGAAGATAGAGGCTGGCTAGGCAGGCAGTCTTTCCAGACTCAGGATCACCAAGAATGCCGACAACGTTGACGTATCGGTTGCCCATTAAGGCGTTCAGGGCGCTGAGCCCAAGCGTCCTGCTCGATGGCAACACGCTGCCACGGATAGGTTCATCGAGCACTGGTGCGCCCAGTTCTGACGTTAGACCATCAGCGTCGTCCGGCAAGTCCACCAAGCTGGGTTGATTAGCCGCACGGTTACTACACGACGAGGGTAGACGCTCAAGTGCGCATATTCCCGTGTCGTCAACGGTACACCCTTCGTAAGTGCACGAACCACTCATATCTTCCCTTGACCCCGTGATGCGATCGTGGCAAATCCTGCCTCCAGTATCGCCCGGCCGCCCCACTCAGAAACTCGGCGCTTCACAGAAGCCCCATATTGGTCGGTCTCCCCAGTGGCTAAAGCATGAAGGAGAGGGAAAATCGTTGGGTTGGTGGCGACCAAACCCTGACTGAAAGGTGCTCCAAGCGCTGTGCGGTCTTCGCCCAATGCCTCAAGCAATTCTTCTAGATTGAGCTCTGGATCTAAGTCCAGTGTTCGAAGAACAATTTCGCGGTGCACCTGGCACGGTAGACGACGGAGCATTTTCGCCCCTTCGACGCCTGCAGCTATGATTCGTGTCGGCTCATTAATAGCGGATAACTGTTTATTCAGCAGGCGGCTGCGACCTAGCTGCGCCCACCATAGGAAATCCAGTTCCTCTCGG
>NZ_JBJGXU010000109.1:0-8992 GCF_045447305.1 Pseudomonas sp. D47
GCAGTCGTTACCCAAATAACGGATATGCCCCCAGCGACCCCAAAACAACCCCATCACTCAACCTGTAAAAAGATACCTACCCCATAGGATAGATCGCCGCTTCGTGTGTGCTATATAGTCAACCAAGCAAGTGCTTGGTTGGCTATCATCGGATCACAAAGGAGCGCGTCCCATGCCTGTCGCTTTTCGTTTGCCGTTGCAGGTCTTCTTCGAACGTGAAGCGCGACACCCGCGCAAGCCCTTTCTGGTGCAGCCCACCGGCGGCGGCGAAGTGCAGACCCTCACCTGGGGCGAGGTCGGCCACCAGGCCCGCTGCGCCGCGCAGTGGCTGCGTGCCCGTGAGCTGCCGGCAGGCTCACACATTGCGCTGATCTCGAAAAACTGCGCGCACTGGATCATCGCAGACCTGGCGATCTGGATGGCCGGGCATGTGTCGGTGCCGCTCTACCCCAACCTCACCGCCGACTCCGTCGCCCATGTGCTGACCCATTCCGAGGCGGCGCTGGCGCTGATCGGCAAGCTGGATGACTGGCCGGACATGGCGCCGGGTATCCCGAACGGGTTGCCGACCATCAGCCTGCCGCTGTGCCCGGCCGGTGACTTCGATTACCGCTGGGCCGATCTGCAAGCCTGCTCGCCGATCCAGGACAGCCCCGAACCTGCCGCCTCCAGCCTGGCCACCATCGTCTATACCTCCGGCACCACCGGCTTGCCCAAAGGCGTGATGCAAACCTTCGGCGCCTTGGGCTTTGCTGCCACCCGTGGCACTGAGTTGTTTGGCCTGGGGGAGGGCGACCGCCTGCTGTCTTACCTGCCGCTGTGCCATGTGGCGGAGCGGATGTTTGTGGAGCTGGCGTCGATCTACACTGGGCAAACCGTGTTTTTTGCCGAGAGCCTCGACACCTTTCTAACCGATTTGCAGAGGGCGAGACCGACGGCGCTGTTCGGCGTGCCGCGAATCTGGACCAAGTTCCAGATGGGCGTCTACAGCAAGATCCCGCAAAAGCGCCTCGACACCCTGTTGGGCCTGCCGTTTATCGGCAAACGCGTCGGCCATAAAATCCTCGCGGGTTTGGGGCTGGATGCGCTGCGCATTGCGCTGTCCGGTGCGGCGCCTGTGCCCGAGGCCTTGCTGCGCTGGTATCAGCGCCTGGGGCTGGACGTGCTGGAGGTGTACGGCATGACCGAAAGCTGCGGCTATTCCCACGTCTGTCGCCCCGGCCAGCAGACGCTCGGCTGGATCGGCCTGCCGTGCCCTGGGGTTGAAGTGCGCATCGACGCATCGGGTGAAGTGCAAGTGCGCAGCGGCGCGACCATGCTCGGTTACTTCAAAGACCCGCAGAAAACCGCCGAAACCCTCACCGACGATGGTTTCCTGCGCACCGGCGACAAGGGCGAGCAGGATGCCGACGGCCGCCTGCGCCTGACCGGACGGCTCAAGGAAATCTTCAAGACCAGCAAGGGCAAATACGTGGCCCCGGCGCCGATTGAAAATCGCCTGGCCGAACATGCACGCATCGAGCAAGTATGCGTGGTCGGCGATGGCCTGAGTGCGCCGATCGGCTTGTGCGTTTTATCCGCCGGGCCTCAAGATCGACACGCGTTGCGCAGCAGCCTCGAACGCTGGCTGGAACAGGTCAACCAGGCGCTGGATAAGCATGAGCGCCTGCGTCAACTGGTGGTGGTAAAAGACAGTTGGGCGGTGGAAAACGGCTTCCTGACGCCGACCCTGAAGATCAAACGCGCGGTGATCGAGTCGACCTACGGTGCCCAATTCCAGCGTTGGAGCGCGCGCAGCGAATCCATTCTGTGGCAGGATTAGGGCCGTAATAAAACTAACAAGGACAATCGCATGAGCCTGTGGCGCACCCAACCGAATATCGAGCAACTCAACGCGATCCAGAAAAACACCATTGGTGAGCTGCTGGATATCCGTTTCGAAAGCTTCGACGACCAATCCCTGACCGCCAGCATGGTGGTCGACCATCGCACCCATCAACCCTACGGCCTGCTGCACGGCGGCGCGTCGGTGGTGCTGGCCGAAAGCGTCGGCTCCATGGCGGCTTACCTGTGTATTGATGCCAGCAAGTTCTATTGCGTGGGCCTGGAGGTCAACGCCAACCACCTGCGCGGTGTGCGCAGCGGGCGGGTCACGGCGGTGGCGCGGGCGATCCATATCGGCCGCACGACCCAGGTGTGGGACATTCGCTTGACCAGCGACGATGGCAAAGCCAGCTGCGTATCGCGCCTGACCATGGCCGTGGTGCCTTTGGGCGAGAACCCGCCGGCGCGATAGGCGTGGCGTGAGTGTCATCATTCCTGGCGGTTACAGTCATTGCTGTAACGGCCAGGCATGGTGACAATCAACTTCTGTTTTTGTAGATGAGTCCGGTATGTCGCAGCATGTGTTTTTCGCTCACGCCAATGGCTTCCCTTCGGCCACCTACGGCAAGTTGTTTGCCGCCCTGGCCCCCGAATATGCAGTGGCTCACCTGCCGCAGCACGGTCACGACCCCAGGTTTCCGGTGGACGACAACTGGCAGAACCTGGTGGACGAGCTGATCCACCATCTGGAACTGCAGCCGGAACCGGTGTGGGGCGTGGGCCATTCCCTGGGTGGCGTATTGCATTTGCACGCGGCCATGCGCTGCCCGCAGTTGTACCGGGGTGTGGTGATGCTCGATTCGCCGGTGCTGACCCGCGCCGATCGCTGGGTTATCCGTGCCGCCAAGCGCTTCGGTTTTATCGACCGCCTGACCCCGGCCGGGCGCACCTTGGGCCGCCGTGAAGAGTTCACCGACCTGGATGCCGCGCGCAGTTACTTCGCCGGCAAGACGCTGTTTCGCGGCTTCGACCCGGAATGCTTTGATGCTTACCTGCAACATGGCCTGCAGCAGGTGGGTGATCGCCTGCGCCTGCGCTTTGATCCGGCCACCGAAATCAGCATCTACCGGGGCGTGCCCCACACTAGCCCGGGCCAGGTTCGCCAGTTGAAGGTGCCGCTGGCTGTCGTCCGTGGCCGTCAAAGTCGGGTGGTGATGCGTCACCATGCCAGCGGCGTCGACCGCCTGCCCATGGGCGAGATGCTCACCATGCCTGGCGGCCATATGTTCCCGCTTGAGCGCCCTCAGGACACCGCGACGTTGATCAAGAACCTGTTCTCGCGCTGGGAAGCGCGCGAGCGCCGTTGCGCATGAGCACACCGGTCGAAGAGGTTCGCCTGAGCCTGCCGCATATCGAGTTGGCGGCGCATCTGTTTGGCCCCGAAGACGGTCTGCCGGTGATCGCCCTGCATGGCTGGCTGGACAACGCCAACAGCTTTGCGCGGTTGGCGCCGAAACTGCGCGGTTTGCGCATCGTTGCGCTGGACATGGCCGGCCATGGGCATTCGGCGCATCGCCCTTTAGGCGCCGGTTATTCCCTCTGGGATTACGTCTTTGATGTGCTGCAAGTCGCCGAACAACTGGGTTGGAAACGTTTTGCATTACTTGGCCATTCCCTCGGCGCCATCGTTTCCATGGTACTGGCCGGTGCCTTACCGGAACGGGTCACGCACCTGGGGTTGATCGACGGTGTGATCCCGCCGACCGCCCCAGGCGAGAACGCCGCCGAGCGGCTGGGCATGGCGTTGCAGGCGCAGTTGAGCCTGCAGGACAAGCGCAAACCGGTCTACCACACGCTGGATCGGGCGGTTGAAGCACGTATGAAAGGCGTGGTGGCGGTCAGCCGCGAAGCCGCTGAACTGCTGGCCCAGCGCGGCTTGATGCCGGTGCCGGGTGGCTACACTTGGCGTACGGACAGTCGCCTGACCTTGGCATCGCCGATGCGCCTGACCGATGAACAGGCGATGGCTTTCGTGCGGCGTGTGGGTTGCCCTACACAATTGGTGGTCGCGGCTGACGGCATGCTGGTGAAACATTCCGAATTGCTTTCCCAGTTACCTTTTACGGTGAACACGCTGCCGGGCGGCCATCATTTACACCTTAATGATGAGCCCGGCGCGATCCTTGTTGCAGACTGTTTCAATCGGTTCTTCCACGCGCCTTGACTTGGCGTGGGCAACTGCCGAGGCTGGGCGGATTGAAAGGGAGTCAACCATGTACGATATGAACACTGCTGCGACCTCTAATGGCCATGGCTCAACCCTGCGATGAGCCTGCGTAAAGGATGTATCCGTGCCCTCGGGCTGTGCTGTTTCAGCCCCTTGGTGTTCGCCGCCGACGTGCCGGGAAGCCTGGATTTACCGGCCGTGTCCCGCCAGGTCGATGCGCAAATCGTCGATTACCGCCCTGCCGAAGAAAAGGAACGCATCTACCCGATGGGCGCGATCCGCAAAATCAGCGGCCAACTGCGCTACGAAGGCCAGGCCACGGCGCGCGGCCAAGCCACCGCCATTACCTATGAACTGCCCGCCGAGCACACCTCTAGCGCCGCGTTTACCGCGACCCGCGAAGCGTTGCAGGCCAAAGGCGCGCAGTTATTGTTCTGGTGCCAGGCCCGTGATTGCGGTGAAAGCAGCCTGTGGGCCAATGAAGTGTTCGGCAACGCCAAGCTGGTCGGCGCCGATGGTCAGCAGGAATACCTGCTGTTACGCCTCGCGGCGCCCCAGGATAACTCTCTGGTAGCGCTGTACGGCATCACGCGCGGCAACCGTCGCGCCTATCTGCATGTTGAACAACTCGACGCCAGTGCGCCGCTGGGAGACGTGCTGCCCACCTCGGCCACCCTGCTGCGTGAGTTGAAAAGCACGGGTGAACTGGACTTCCCGGCACTCGGCGCCGAACCTGACGCCACCTGGCTGACCCTTATTTCCCGTGGCCTGAACCTCGACGCTACCTTGCGCATCAGTTTGACCGGGGCGAGCGCCGAAGCCTGGCGCCAGGGCCTGATCGACAGCGGTGTGCGCGCCGCGCGCCTGGAAACCGGCACCGGTGAAGCTAAGGGTTTGCACCTGCATCTGATACGCTGACCGTTACAGGGCGAACGGACCCGCGCCGTTCGCCTAAGCTCTCTTCCTACAGCCTTCTTCTCGAGATACCCGATGCTCAATAACGATCGCCTACTGGTGCAAATCCTGCTGCTGGTGCTGTTTGGTGCCAGCTTCTGGGTCATGGCGCCGTTCTGGTCGGCGCTGTTCTGGGGGGCGGTGCTGGCGTTTGCCAGTTGGCCGCTGATGCGTTTACTGACCCGCTGGTTGGGTGGCCGGGAATCCTTGGCGGCGGGCATTCTGACCTTGGGCTGGATGTTGCTGGTGGCGGTGCCGCTGGTGTGGCTGGGCTTCAACTTGGCCGACCATGTGCGCGACGCCGTGGGCCTGATCAAGGATATCCAGGTCGACGGCCTGCCTGCCGCGCCCACCTGGTTGGGGTCGATCCCGTTTGTTGGTGAGCGCCTGGTGGCTACTTGGGACAGCATCGACCAACAGGGCGCGGCGCTGATGGTCAGCATCAAGCCGTACCTGGGGCAGGTCGGTAATTGGCTGCTGGCGCGCAGTGCGCAGATCGGCGGCGGTATTCTCGAGCTGACCCTGAGCCTGGTGTTCGTGTTTTTCTTCTACCGGGACGGGCCGCGCCTGGCGACCTTTGTGCATCGCTTGCTGGAACGCCTGATCGGCGACCGTGCTGGCTACTACATCGAATTGGTGGCCGGCACCGTGCAACGCGTGGTTAACGGCGTGATCGGTACGGCTGCGGCCCAGGCGCTGCTGGCGCTGATCGGTTTCCTGATCGCCGGAGTGCCGGGCGCGCTGGTGCTGGGCATCGTCACCTTCCTGCTCAGCCTGATCCCCATGGGCCCGCCGCTGGTGTGGATCCCGGCCACGGCCTGGCTGGCATGGAAGGGCGACTACAGCCACGCGGTATTCCTCGGCGTGTGGGGCACGTTCATCATTAGCGGCGTGGACAACGTGCTCAAGCCGTACCTGATCAGCCGCGGCGGCAACTTGCCGCTGGTGATTGTACTGTTGGGCGTGTTTGGCGGGTTGATCGCCTTTGGGTTTATCGGCCTGTTTATCGGCCCGACCTTACTCGCGGTGGCCTACAGCCTGCTGACGGATTGGAGTGCAACCCAGGCTCAGGCCCGTCGCGAAGACAAACCCCTCTAAGCCCTCGGCAACCACATCACGGCGGTCAAGCCGCCGCCAGGGGTTTCTTCCAGGTTCAGGCGGCCGCCGAGGCGTTCCACCGCTTCCTTGGAAATCGTCATGCCCAGGCCGACGCCGCCCGAGTTGCGGTTGCGTGAACCTTCCAGGCGAAAGAATGGCTCGAACACCGCCTCACGTTTGTCCGTGGCAATCCCCGGGCCGTGGTCGATCACTCGGATGACCAGGGCCTCGCGGCTGTCCGCCAGTTCTATTCGCGCGGTACCGGCGTAGCGCAAGGCGTTGTCGATCAGGTTGTTGAGGCATGAGCGCAACGCCATCGGCTGCACCTGCAAGGGCGCGCAATTGCCGGCGAACTGCACATCGCAGCCTTGGTCCTGGGCGTTTTCGCTGAGGGATTCGACCAGCGCCTGCACGTCGAGCCAGTGCCGGGTTTCGCTGGTGCGTTGTTCGTGCAGGTAGCTCAGGGTGGAATCGAGCATGCCGATCATGTCATCCAAGTCCTGGCGCATCTGGCCTTGCAGCTTGGTGTCTTCGATCTGCTCCAGGCGCAGCTTGAGGCGTGACAGCGGCGTGCGCAGGTCATGGGAGACCGCGCCGAGCATGCGTGCGCGTTGGCTGACTTGCTCGCGAATGCGTTTTTGCATCAGGTTGAACGTCGACGCCGCCTGCCGCGCCTCGCGAGGCCCGGACTCGCTGAGCGGCGGGCTGTCGAGGTCGAGGCTCAAGCGTTCGGCCGCCGCGCTCAGGCGCTGGATCGGCCGGCTCAGCAGTTTGGCACCGTACCAGGCCGCGATAATCAGCGAGATAAACTGAAAGGTCAGCGGCACCACGGGGCCGCCGAACCAGGGGCGATGATGCTTGGGCAGCGGCTTCATCGTGCCGTCCGGCTGCTCGACGAAGGTTTCCTGGGGCGGCGGCGGTGGCGGGCCGTAGTGGTGAAACCAGAAGAATGCCAGCACGTGGGCCAGCACAATGGCCACCAGCAATACGCCGAACAGCCTGCCAAACAGCGTATTGAAGGTGGCACGCATCAGCCGATATCCCGCGCGTCGAACAGGTAGCCTTCGCCCCGCACAGTTTTGATCAGTTGCGGAGCTTTGGGGTCATCCCCCAGCTTTTGGCGCAGGCGCGACACCAGCAAGTCGATGCTGCGATCAAACGCCTCGATGGAGCGGCCACGTGCAGCGTCCAGCAGCTGTTCGCGGCTCAGCACGCGGCGTGGTCGTTCGATAAACACCCACAATAAACGAAACTCGGCGTTGGACAGCGGCACTACCAGGCCGTCGTCGGCCACCAGTTGGCGCAGTACGCTGTTGAGGCGCCAATTGTCGAAGCGAATATTGGCGCGTTGCTCGGTGCGGTCATCGCGCACCCGGCGCAGGATGGTCTGGATGCGGGCCACCAGCTCGCGCGGTTCGAAGGGTTTGGACATGTAGTCATCGGCGCCCAGTTCCAGGCCGATGATGCGGTCGGTGGGTTCGCAGCGCGCGGTGAGCATCAGGATCGGGATGTCCGATTCGCCGCGCAGCCAGCGGCACAGTGACAGGCCGTCTTCGCCCGGCAACATCAGGTCGAGCACCACCACATCAAAGGTTTCGGCTTGCATGGCTTGGCGCATGGCGGTGCCGTCGGTGACGCCGATGGCGAGAATATTGAAGCGGGCCAGGTAATCGATCAGCAATTCACGAATCGGTACATCGTCATCGACGATCAGCGCACGGGTGCTCCAGCGCTTGTCTTCGGCGATCACCGCGCCGTTTTGCTCTTCATTTACAGAGACGGTAGGGGTATGCATAGTGCGATCATCTGCCTGGTTGTTGCTGTCAGCATAGGCGCCCAGCTCCATGGCTGGAAGTGCTGGGCGGGCGGTCATGTGCGCGAGGCTAGCGGCGGGTCGTGTTGGGGGCATGTCGTGAATGTATCAGCCTTGACACATTTGGTTAAAATGGTCGCCGTAGCGCGGTTGGTCAGTATTTACCGATCATCGGATCCCGCAACGGCGCCGCTTGCGCTACAATCCGCGCCGATTTCGACTTGCCTGAGAGCCTATTCCAATGTCCGTCTGCCAGACTCCTATCATCGTCGCCCTGGATTACCCCACTCGTGACGCCGCACTGAAGCTAGCTGACCAGTTGGATCCCACGCTTTGCCGGGTCAAGGTTGGCAAGGAACTGTTCACCAGCTGCGCCGCCGAAATCGTCGGCACCCTGCGTGACAAAGGTTTCGAAGTATTCCTCGACCTGAAATTCCACGACATCCCCAATACCACTGCGATGGCGGTTAAAGCCGCTGCGGAAATGGGCGTGTGGATGGTCAATGTGCACTGCTCCGGCGGCCTGCGCATGATGAGCGCCTGCCGTGAAGTGCTGGAACAGCGTAGCGGGCCGAAGCCGCTGCTGATTGGTGTGACCGTGCTGACCAGCATGGAGCGTGAAGACTTGGCCGGCATCGGCTTGGATATCGAGCCTCAGGAGCAGGTATTGCGCTTGGCGGCCTTGGCGCAGAAGGCTGGCCTTGATGGTCTGGTGTGTTCGGCGCTGGAAGCCCAGGCCCTGAAGGCCGTGCACCCGTCGTTGCAGCTGGTGACCCCGGGGATTCGCCCGGCGGGCAGTGCGCAGGACGATCAGCGTCGCATTCTGACGCCGCGTCAGGCGTTGGACGCGGGTTCGGATTACTTGGTTATCGGTCGCCCGATCAGCCAGGCGGCGGATCCGGCGAAGGCGTTGGCGGCAGTGGTTGCTGAGATCGCCTGATTAGTGTGATTGAAAGTGGGCACGGTCAAGTGTGGGAGCTGGCTTGCCTGTGATGGCAACTGAAACGCCCAGTTCGCAGCATGGGGATCTGCGCAACACTTTGTGGTGCGCTGAGCCTGTGATGGGGTTAGGTAGG